>JBIIRF010000228.1:0-4565 GCA_044341715.1 Bacteroidia bacterium
CTGCTCAAGCACAAAGCCGATGAGAAGAACAAATACGACTATTCCTTCTCTATTTACCAGCGGGTCGCTTAAAAAACCTTCAGGAATTAATCTCTATCAGGCAACCCGAAGTTGTTTGATATTGGATTTGTTCAGCTTTTCGGTAGCGTAATCGAGCGTTACAGTAAATTCTTTCTGGTTTTTACCGCTTGGCACGTCAAACATCGCATCCAGCATAATTGCCTCACAGATACTGCGCAAGCCACGGGCACCCAGTTTAAATTCAACTGCCTTTTCTACAATAAAATCGAGAGCTTCATCCGAGAAATTCAGCTTGATACTCTCCATCTCGAACAGCTTCTGATACTGACGCACCAATGCATTTTTAGGCTCGGATAAAATTCTACGCAAAGCAGATTTATCGAGCGGCGATAAATGTGTAATTACCGGCAAACGACCAATCAACTCAGGAATCAATCCAAAGGATTTCAGATCAACGGGACTCACATACTGCACCACGTTTTCATGATCCACTTCCTGCTCCAACTTCTGCGCGTAGCCAATCGCATTGGTCTGCAAACGACGGTTGATGATTTTATCGATACCATCAAAAGCACCACCGCATATAAAAAGAATATTCTGTGTATTCAGCGCAATCAGTTTTTGCTCCGGATGCTTACGTCCACCCTGCGGCGGAACATTCACCACAGAGCTCTCCAGCATCTTCAACAAACCCTGCTGCACTCCTTCGCCCGACACATCACGTGTGATAGAAGGATTATCGCCTTTGCGGGCAATTTTATCCATCTCATCTATAAAAACGATTCCTCTTTCAGCAGCCGCCACATCATAATCGGCATTCTGCAGGAGACGAGCCAATACATGCTCCACATCTTCCCCTACATAACCTGCTTCCGTCAGTACGGTAGCATCGGCGATACAAAACGGCACCTTCAACAACTTGGCAATCGTACGCGCCAACAAGGTTTTTCCGGTCCCTGTTTCGCCCACCATAATAATATTCGACTTCTCCAGTTCCACATCCTCCTTCGAGAGTTTGCTTTTATGGATCAGACGCTTGTAATGGTTATAGACAGCAACAGAAAGCACCTTTTTCGCATGCTCCTGTCCGATCACATATTCATCCAGAAACTTCTTTATTTCCGCCGGCTTCGGCAAGGTCAAAGGAGAGCCGATCGTAGACTTCAGTTTCTGATCCTGCTCCTCGGAGATGATATTCTGCGCCTGTGACACACATTGATCACAGATATGGCCGTTGATACCGGCAATCAATACGTTTGCCTGGCTTTTATCGCGCCCGCAAAAGGAACAAACAATATCCTGTTTCTGCTTCAAGGTTCTGTATCTATAAGGATGAAACCGGTACACCTTCCGATGCACCGGTTCCAAAGTTCCGAATTATTTTAAAATTATTTAGTACCTCTTACTTTGAAGAGCACTTCGTCAATCATGCCATATTCCTTGGCTTCATTGGCGGTCATCCAGTAATCGCGGTCTGAATCTTTCCAAACCTGCTCATAATCCTTACCACTGTGCTGGGAGATGATTTCATACAACTCCTTCTTCAGTTTCTGGATTTCACGGGCCGTGATTTCGATATCGGAAGCCTGACCTTCAGCACCGCCCATTGGCTGGTGAATCATCACACGGCTATGCTTCAAAGCACTACGCTTTCCGCTAGCTCCGGCACAAAGTAATACAGCAGCCATAGAAGCAGCCATACCGGTACAAACGATACCTACATCCGGCTGAATCCACTGCATGGTATCATAAATTCCGAGACCGGCATATACCGAACCACCCGGACTATTGATATAAATAGTGATATCACGTTTCGCATCTGAAGATTCCAGAAAGAGCAACTGGGCCTGAATGATATTAGCCACATAATCGTTGATTCCCACTCCCAGGAAGATAATACGATCCATCATCAAACGTGAAAACACGTCCATTTGCGCCACATTTAACTGACGCTCCTCGATGATAGTTGGAGAAATATAATCGGCGTGAACAGAACTGATGTACTGATCAACTCCGAGGCTACTCATACCGCGATGTTTCACGGCATACTTGGTAAATTCTTTGCGGAAGTCCATACGTTTTTTTTGTTTGGGTGCTTAATGGTGATGATGCATATGACGGCTCATGATATCCACGAATTCGTCATGACTCACTTTTTTTACGTCCTTGGTGACCATTTGGTTCAGGTATTCGAAAACTTTTCTACCGCTCAGGTTCTCCACCACTCGCTGAACCGATTCCGGGTTCTTCAGATAACGATCCGTCAACTCCTTCAGCTTCTCCTCATCGAGCATATGAGCCTGACCATAACGCATATACTGGTCCATAATCATCGCCCGCGCATAGCTCTCAATTTCTTCCTTGCTGATCTGCATATTCTGATCGGCATAGATTTTATTTTCAATCAGTCTCCACTTAAGATCGCGTGCATACTGATGATATTCCTTCGCCAACTGCTCGTCGGTGATTTTCTCGTTACTGAACTTCAACCAGCGCTTCAGGAACTCATCCGGTAAACTCAGGTTGGTATCTTTTAATAATACATCTTCAATTTCATGCTTCAGCGAATGCTCTGACTCATAAGTATAACCCTGAGCAATCTCTCCGCGGATTTTCTCACGGAAACTTGCCAGATCCGTTACAGCACCTTCCCCGTAAACCTGATCAAAGAGGGCCTGATTGAATTCAGCCTTCTCTACCTTATTAATACGTTCGAGGGTAAAACGGAAATCCTTATTGTAATCCTGCACGTTGCCATCCTTAATACCAAGGAGATATTTCACCTCATCTTCCGCACGAATGCTCGCCACCGGATTGAACACAACTACATCGCCGTTTTTAATTCCAACGAATTTATTTCTAGCCGCCTCATCGCTTACTTTAGAGATCATCATGAAAGCCTGATTGCTCAAGCCATTTTCCACATCTGCCCCTGCAGCATCAATCTCACGGAAGGTACCGTACACAGAGCAATCTGCATCTGTTACTTCCGGACTGGTATAATTCCCAAAGCGACGAGCCAGTTTATCGATTTCCTCATCGATCATTTTTTCATCCACCTGGATATCATACGCTGTAAAAGTATGAGAAGGAGGAAGAGTAAGATTCACTTGAGGAGCAAGCGCCATATCAAAAGCAAACTCGAAATCAGCAGGCTGATCCCAGTTCATATCAAAGTCATTGTCCGGCTTCGGCATTGGATTTCCCAACACCTGCAACTGATTTTCGGAGATAAACTTATCCACCGAATCAGCAACGATGCGATTCAGTTCATCCACCAGCACTGACTTTCCGTACATTTTACGCACCAGACTTTCCGGCACATGACCAGGACGAAAACCAGGCATAGAAACCTTCTTCTTATACTTACGGATCGCACTATCCACCTGCGGCTTGTAATCATCCGGGGATAACTTCACTTTCAACACTGCATTCAGCGCGTCAATGTTCTCTTGAACGATATTCATATTAATGGAATGGTATTTTGTATCTAAATGATTCGGATATAACAAAGAGTAGAAACCGGCAAGATGATTCCGGAGCTGATCTATCCGTGAATGATCAGTCCCGGGGAGGTCTCCGGGAAGGTTGTAATTAAGTGATCCCGGACTATACACCCGGGATCACCAACTAACTTCTTGTGCGCATGGAGGGACTTCCTTCGGCTCGCTCGGGATAAACTTCTCCCCCCTCCATTCTTGTGCGCATGGAGGGACTTCCCTCGACTCGCCTTGAGGCTCGCTCGGGATAAACTTCTCCCCCCTCCATTCTTGTGCGCATGGAGGGACTCGAACCCCCACGCCTTTCGGCACCAGATCCTAAGTCTGGCACGGCTACCAATTACGCCACATGCGCAAGAATAACTGATGTAAAAGAACTAAGAATCCAAATTAATACTTGTGAATTCCATTTCCCGAATCGATTAAAACCGGATAGCGACAAACTGCCATTTTCCGGATCTGCTTCGAAACGGTCGGCAAAAATAGCAATCTTTTTTGGGAAAAACGGTGCTACGTATGGGATACTTTCTGATTTTTGCATCGCAGAATCAAGCAATTAAGAAAAAATGACATATAAAAGCCTCGACCCCAAAGAACTGAAGACCCAGGAAATACATGCTTACATGCTTGGCGCCATCGCTCCACGGCCTATTGCATTCGTCAGCAGCATCGACCGGGAAGGACAGGTCAACCTGAGTCCATTCAGTTTTTTCAATGCATTTGGATCCAACCCTCCCACTGTTATATTCAGTCCGGCACTCAGAGGACGCGACGGCCAAACAAAACACACCCTGGAAAATGTCAGGCAGATAGACGAGGTGGTCATTAACATTGTCAATTACGCCATGGTACAGCAGATGTCGCTTGCAAGTACGGAGTATCCAAAAGGAGTCAACGAGTTTGTCAAGTCGGGATTCAACATGGAGCCATCCCTGCTCGTAAAGCCGCCGCGCGTAAAAGAATCGCCTGCACAATTAGAATGCAAAGTCAAACAGATCATCCAAACCGGAGTAAAGGGCGGAGCAGCCAATCTGGTAGTATGTG
>JBIIRF010000229.1:0-4550 GCA_044341715.1 Bacteroidia bacterium
TATTTTAAGTATCCCAACCTTTCCGCCGATTCCAATTTTCTTGCGCAGTTTCTCTACATCAATTTATTCTGGTCGATAACGATCTCGATATTCCGTGTTCATGAAATTGACCGCGGACTACGATTTGAGCAGGTGCTTGGAATGTTATTCAGGGCGTACGGATTATTTTCCATTTTGCTGATTACCTTCCTCTATTTCTTCGATCAGTACTTTATACCGGTCTTCCACTTTGAGTTGAAGATTTTTATCTGGGGTCTGGTATTCTTACTCTGGAGGTCACTGGCTGCGTATATCATCAACTTCATTCGCCGTCGGGGGATGAACTACCGGAAAGTGATCATCGTCGGTAATGGGATTCCTGCACGCGAGATGATGAAATATTTCAATAAACATCCGGAGATGGGTTATAAACTCAAGGGTGTTTTTTGTGATGAAACACATATCCTCGATCCGCAACAGGTGACTGGAAGAGTGAGTGAGGCAAAGGCTTACGTGCAGGAGAAGAAAATCGATGAAATTTACTGTTCGCTCTCGGGACTTGAAGCGGAGCAAGTGGCGGACCTGATGAATTTTGCCGACAATAACCTCGTACGCTTCAAGGTAGTGCCTGATTTCAGAGGATTCCTGAGCAGGAAGGTGAAAATTGATTTCTACGACCTCGTTCCGGTGTTGAGCATGCGTCGCGAACCCCTGCAGAATAGCTTTAACCGGATCATAAAAAGAACCTTCGATATCGTCTTCTCACTGTTGGTGATTCTGCTGGTATTTCCATTTGCCTTGCTCATTATTGCCCCGTTGATCAAATTGAGTTCCCGCGGACCCATCTTCTTCAAGCAATTAAGGTCGGGGAGAAATAACGAAGAATTTTACTGCTATAAGTTCCGCACGATGCATGTAAACGATCAGGCGGATTCTTTGCAAGCGAAGAAAGGAGATACACGAATTACAGCCATTGGTGCATTTTTACGGAAGACAAGTCTGGACGAATTACCGCAGTTCTACAATGCGCTTATCGGCAATATGTCGGTGGTTGGTCCGAGGCCGCATATGCTGCGACATACTGAAGAATACTCCAAGCTGATCGACAAGTTCATGGTACGTCAGTTAGTAAAACCCGGCGTAACAGGATGGGCACAGGTGCATGGATACAGAGGAGATACCCGCGATAGTAGTCTCATGGAGAAAAGGGTAGAGTACGATGTATGGTACCTCGAAAACTGGTCGCTTATTCTCGATATCAAAATCGTAGTCATCACTGCATGGCAGGTCATAGCCAGTAAGTACACTGGAGAGTAGTTTTTTCAACTCCCGGACATTTCAAAAAAAGAACCATCACTCTTTCTTTCCAATCTGCTGACTATCAATCCAAATTAAACTTAAGAAAAGGTTTATTTGATCTTTGAAAGCGTAACGTGTACTTTTGCGCATTCATGGATCAGCCCTTCCTTGTAACCAAAAACAATTCATTGATAGTCAAGCTTTCCGACTACGCCCAGTTAGGGAAAATGCGTCTTGCTTCGCTGGTCGTTTTTTCTGCAGCGATGGCATTTCTGACGGCACCCGGACAGATCGACTGGATGCGTTTTGTCATGTTGATCATCGGAGGGGTATTGACAACTGTCTCCGCCAACGGATTTAATCAGGTAATTGAACGGGATCTCGATAAACTCATGGATAGAACCATGTCGAGGCCAATCCCCGATAACCGCATGGGTGTTCAGGAAGCACTGGCCTATGGTGTGGTTACCGGATTAGCGGGTGTGTTCATCCTCAGTTATTTTCTGAATATCTACAGTGGAATCCTTGGTGCCTTATCGATTGTGCTCTACACATTGGCTTATACACCGATGAAGCGGAAGTCGCCATTTGCGGTTTTCATTGGCGCAGTACCGGGTGCGATTCCTCCCTTGCTGGGATGGGTAGCCGCCACCAATAGTTTCAGTATGGGTGGATGGTTATTGTTCAGCATTCAGTTCTTATGGCAATTCCCGCATTTCTGGGCCATTGCCTGGGTGCTCGACGAAGACTATAAAAAAGCAGGGTTTAAAATGCTTCCCACCGGCGAACGCGACAAAGATTCAGCATTTCAGGCGCTGTTGTACACTTTCAGTCTGCTGCCACTCGGATTCATGCCTTACGTATTTGGCATCAGCGGATTCATCGCTGCCTTCATCATCACTGCCGTAAGTCTTTACTTCTTCTATCTTGCCTTCCAACTGTTTATCCGTTGTGATATTCCATCTGCCCGCAAACTGATGTTCGGTTCATTTGTTTACTTACCGGTAGTACAAATAGCCTTAGTAATTGATAAAATCTGAAACAAATGGAAACGACCATCGAAAATCCAGTTAGCGAAAAACCAAAAATTGCCACCCAGAAGATCCTGCTCGGATTGGGGATGGCCAGTATTGTGATGATGTTTGCCGGACTCACCTCCGGATACATTGTGCGACAGGCAGAAGGGCGATGGGCGTATTTTGACATTCCCACCGCGTTTTATGTGTCGTCTGCCTTTATCCTTCTCAGCAGTGTTACGATGCATCTGGGACTTCAGGCTGCGAAAAAAGACAAGCTGCAGGATGTAAAACGATACCTTATTATTACCCTTGGACTGGCACTGGCCTTTGTTTTTACCCAGTTTTTAGGATGGAACGAATTGGTAAAGAACGGCGTATACTTCGTTGACCGGACCACACCTTCGGGCTCCTTCTTCTACGTAATTACCGGACTTCACCTGGCGCACGTAGCATTTGGGATCCTCGGACTCATCGTAACCAGTGCAAAATCTATCAGAGAACGCTATAATTCAAATAATTACCTGGGCATTTCACTCTGTGCAATATATTGGCACTTCCTGGACGCCCTTTGGATATATTTATTTGTATTTTTGGCCGTCTATCGATAATCAACCAACCTAATATCTGAATCTAAGTATGGCTGCAGAAGCTACTATGACCAAGGAAACCGGCGCCACCAACTCATGGATGGGCGGTCGCTCCCCGTTTAATGTAAGCTGGGGTAAAATGATGATGTGGTTTTTCCTTGTGTCGGATGCATTTACATTCTCTTCATTGATCATTGCTTACGGAACTATGCGTCACCGCTTCGCCGAAATCTGGCCGAAAGCGAACGACGTGTTTACGCACTTCCCGTTTTATGAAGGGCATATCCCTCTGGCTTATGTAGGTTTAATGACCTTCATTCTGATTATGAGTTCGGTAACCATGGTACTTGCTGTGGATGCCGGTCACCGTCGTGATAACAAAGGCGTAGCCATCTGGTTATTCCTCACTATCATCGGTGGTTTCATGTTCCTTGGGTCGCAGGCCTGGGAGTGGTATCACTTCATTCATGGAACTGAAAAAGGTGCCTATCTGATGGCAGATGGTTCTATTTATCGTGATGTAGCGAATGCTTATGAGATAAAAGGAGAATTACCTCCTGCAGGCTCGCTGATCTCACAGGATTATAAAGTGGTTTCTGATCCTGCAAAAGTGGCAGCCATGAAAGCCGGAGCTGAACATATTCACGGTGCAAATCTTACGCACAACGAATACGGTCACCCACTCTTCGCCGATTTCTTCTTTTTCATCACCGGATTCCACGGATTCCACGTATTCTCCGGGGTGTTGATCAATATTATCATCTTCCTCAATGTACTGGCAGGCGTATATTCCCGTCGCGGACACTATGAGCACATCGAGAAGACCGGTCTCTACTGGCACTTTGTAGATCTGGTGTGGGTATTCGTATTCACCTTCTTCTATCTTGTTTAATCCTTAACTGACCAAGTAAAGTATGTCATCAGATAATCACTCACATCCACACGGTTATTATACCGGCGATATCCATAATCAGTTCGTAGAAGAACATCACGATCCGAAGAACAAATCAGTAATCTGGAGAACATTCTGGATCCTGTTGTTCATCACCATCTTTGAAGTAGCGATTGCATTTGCTCCGATTGCTAAAGATATCCTGATGGTGACGTTCATCGTATTGACGCTGGTGAAAGCTTATTTCATTGTAGCCTTCTTCATGCACCTGAAGCACGAAAAAATTAGTTTCGCTTATACAATCATTCTTCCGTTTGTTTTGATCATCTTCCTCATTGGTATGGCATTGGCAGAAGGAAGCTTCCTGAATCTCTGGGATCGTTTGTTCTAGTATGATATAACCAATCAGTGAAAAAAATTGCGATTCTTGTTATTGTTCTGATCATTCCTTCCGTTGCATACTTGTTGTTGCAAACCGGAAAGAATAATTACAAAAAACTCGAAATCTTCGGACCGAAAGAACCTGTAGAAAAAACCGTCAGCGGCAAAGTAGTAGTGGATACACTCTATCATACCGTTGGCGGTTTTTCTTTATATGATACCGATAGTGCGCTGGTAAACGAGAAAATTGTAGATGGAAAGATCTATGTCGTGGACTTTTTCTTCAGCACCTGCACAACGATTTGTCCTAAAATGTCGAATCAGTTGATGCGTGTGCAACATACGTACGGTGAAGATAAAGACGTGGCTGTTCTTTCTTTTACAGTTGATCCG
>JBIIRF010000230.1:0-4537 GCA_044341715.1 Bacteroidia bacterium
AATTAATCAGCTCGACAAACCAATGGGTAAAATTATATATGAATAACAGAAATTCTACACCAATACTTTTGCTATTGACGGTAACTATATTATCGTTGATTTTTCATCTGCTGATAATTACCGGTGTCATCCCTTACGAATTAACCTGGGGTGGGAAATTGGAGTCCATTAGTGAAATGTTGGTATTTGAAACAATTTCCATACTTATAAATCTATTCTTTCTACACATTCTACTTCAGAAAGGAAACTATGTCCGATCAGCTTATAGTGAGAAGTTCATTCGCGTTACTTTATGGGTATTCTTCTTTCTTTTCATATTAAATACAGCAGGAAACATTCAGGCTATAACAACATTTGAAAAGTGTCTGACTGTTGTAACTGGACTAAATGCAATACTGTTGCTGATAATACTTACGAGGGATAAAAAATCTGTAAAGTGATTATGCTCATGGTTGACTGCGAATGCATCAGACACACACTACAATTCAAACTTAGCTCACGATTTCCCTTTGGAACTCAATTTATAAATCATATATCCGAAACCCGCCAGCAAATGGAGCATCACGATACTGAAGATGATAATTCCGTAAGTATTCATATATTCATTTTCAGCAAAGTTCCTCCACATTGGTTGCAGATACGGTAACCTATGTTACAAACCCTGTATCAAACTTGGAAAATCAACAATAATTGTATTACTTTGATTATTATTATGGTGATATGAAATGCTATTAAGCGCAAATTTTTAATAGCTAATTAAAGCAAAAATACCTGTCAGAACATGGAATATCAAAACGAAATTTTAGACAACAATTCTCTCACCGGTGAATTCAATACCGAAGAACAAACGGTAATCAGCACCAGCAAATTCATTCTGCTCAGCATCATCTCTTTTAGCACCTATCAGATCTGGTGGATGTATAAAATGTGGAAATTTTATCAATCGCGTGAACGCCTTGACATTTATCCTGCAGCAAGAGCCTTTTTCAGTATCTTTTTCCTTCACTCGTTAATGGAAAGAAATCTACGGTTCGCTCAAGAAAATAATTATACAAAAGAATACTCCTCCACCGCCATGTATTTGGGATTCCTCTTTTCAAGTTTCCTTGGCCGTTTACCGGACCCATTCTGGTTAACATCCTTTGTATCTTGTTTCTTCCTTGTTCCCACGTTTAATGCGGTTCAGTTCGCGTTTATACAAGCACCGGAAATAAATGCAAAAGAGCAAAACTTTTTTAACACGCGACAAATAATTCTTCTGGTTATCGGAGCGGCACTTTGGGCACTAATATTATTTGGAATGTTTTATGAAACCACGGTTGAATAATCCTGCTATGAAAATAAAACACGGAATAATCTTGCTTTTACTTGGGTTTGTATTGAAAGGTATTGGATACCTTTTTAGAATACAACATTGGGAAGGAGGAGGCGATCTATTGCTGATATCTACTTTCTTTCTGGTTGCCGGAATAATTATCTTTCTTTTCAAGATCATTCAAACTTATCAGGAAAGAAGGAAGATCGATTCATAAATCTGATCATGTCTGACCCTACCCTCAAAACCTGGAATAAACTTGCCGGACTCTATGCTGAAAAGTTCATGGATCTGTCGATTTACGATGAGAGCTATGATGTTTTCAATGAACAAATAAAAAATCCGACAGCAAGTATCCTCGACATTGGATGCGGTCCCGGCAATGTTTCCCGATATTTATACCGGAAAAATCCGCAATGGGATTTTCATGGTATCGATGCCGCGCCGAATATGTTAGCGCTGTATAAAGACAATATTCCTTCCTCCACAGTAACGTTGATGGATATCCGAAATTTAGTTGAACTGAACGGAACTTACGACGGCATTGTTTGTGGCTTCTGCATACCTTATCTGAATAAAGAAGAGTCCGAACGGTTAGTGCATACCGCCGCAAAACTCATCAGCCCCGATGGAGTATTTTATTTAAGCTTTGTAGAGGGAGAACCTTCGAAATCCGGATTGGTTACCGCCAGTACAGGAGGCCAGACATATTTTTATTACCATCAACAGGATGAATTAATAGCAACACTGAAAAAAGCAGGTTTTGAAAAGGCAACTGTATTGAGAGCAGAATACATCCGATCGGCAGAACAAAGAGAATGGCATAAGATACTCATCAGTAAGCGACAAGAGAATTCTCAATAACAAACCACGAATCAGAACAAACTCAATTGCCCATTTTTAGTAAATCGGGAGAAATCATAGTCGGGTAATTTGTTTTCGCCGAAATATTTCCGCTGAAAGAGTTTAAACATCTGACTCACCGAATCAGCAATATTTCCCTCTCCGCGCATTCGTATTCCCGGACGTGAATCGCTCACTGATCCGCCATGCGCACTACGAATCTGATTCCATACTTTATTGGCAGCATCCGGATAATTTTTCTTCAGCCAGTCGCCAAAAATATCCTTCACATCTCCATTCAGCCGCACCATGGTATAGCCAGCCGCCATTGCACCATGCTCAGCAGCCGCCTTCAGCAAATCGGGGATCTCATCGCTGTTCAGGCCCGGGATAATGGGAGCTGTCATGACTCCTGTGGGCACACCATGCGCTGTAAGTGTTTCAATGGCCTTTAAACGATTTTGCGAAGAAGAAGTGCGCGGTTCCAACACACGACGAAGTTCTTCATCCAATGTTGTAATGGAAATATACACGCGAACAAGTTGCATCGACGCCATCTCCTCCAGCAAATCGAGATCGCGAAGTATCAGTGCATTTTTTGTAATTATCCCCACCGGATGTTTGTGTTTTAAAAAAACTTCCAGCAAGCTTCGGGTAATTTTATAGGTACGTTCAAGTGGCTGATAGCAATCGGTATTACCGGAAAGACTCATAGTAGCCGGCACATAATTCTTTTTATTGATGAAATCCTCCAACAGTTTTGCAGCATCCGGTTTCACAATAATCTTCCGTTCAAAATCAAGACCGGCGCTCAGGCCCCAATACGTATGAGCATTCCGCGCATAGCAATACGCACAACCATGTTCACATCCCTGGTAAGGATTCAACGAATAGAGAAACGGAAGGTCGGTGCTCTCCACCTTATTCACGATCTGCTTCGGATAATCGAACGACACCTCAGTACCCGGATCCGGTTCCGGAAGCTCATCAATTCCCTCGAAATGCTCCAACACCCGTTCCTGTTTAGCAAAACGATTCGGTGTATTGATCTGCGCACCGCGGCCTTTAATATAGTCTTCCATTGATTGTATGATAGTCAAACCTGCACCGACAATATAGAAAAGTCTGGACAACCAAACGAAAAGTGGAAATAATTAATCTTTATGCGTGCAAATGAACGAGCGTATAATCCATCAGAAAAATCAGTCGTGTCAATCCATGCCCCATTCGGAACATATCATTTACAACACCCCCAAATACGGTGAATTTTACAATACCGGATTGCTCGTCAGAATTATTCATTACTTTTATTCTACTGTATTATTACAGGAACAGCCCAAAACAAAAGTTCAAACAGAAACATTCGTCAGGCAACTATCTGCTTCTCCGCTAAACAATAAGGAATATGATAACAATGATATTCAGAACAAACAAACGGGAATTGCTCTTTGTCCTTTTCCTGTTCCTCTTTCATGAATCCGCACTAGCTGCTCGCTTACGCGGACAAGCCCGTATTGATTCACTGCAACAATCACTGAATAAGGAAACCGTCGACACACAACGTGTTAAAACGCTCGAACAATTATCTTTTGAATATAGTTCAATAGATCCGGAGAAAGGAATCAAATTCGGAAACGAAGCTGTTGCGCTCGCAGAAAAACTGAACTGGGAAAAAGGAATTGCAAGTGCACATTATTACAGGGGAGCAAATTTTCTGTATACCTCACGACTCCCACAGGCACTCGATGATTATCTGAAAGCATTACCATATTTTGAACGCACACTCGACAGTAATAAAATGGCCGGCACCCACAGTAATGTTGGTGGCGTATATGCTTATCAGGGTAAACAGGATAAAGCGTTGGATTATTTCTTAAAAGCATTAAAGATCAACCGGATTATAAGTCCCAGAAGCAATTTCGAATCCGCCAACCTGGGGAATATAGCCATCATTTATCATGATAGAGGAGATTATGAAACAGCCCTTAAATATTCGTTAGAAGCATTGGAAATATGTGAGCAGCATAACTACATAGAGATGCTTCCCAACGCCATTATTGCTGTTGGTTCGATATATCTCGAAATGAAAAACTATAAAAAATCATATGAATTTGCTGACAGAGCGTTGGGAATAGCACGTGAGGAACAGGACATGACGGTTTGTGTTAGTTCATTATCGATCAAAGGATTTTCTATCATGAACATGGTAAATGATGGCGAACAAGAAAACCTTGCGGCTATTTTAGGAGATAATAAATCGCAAGCGTTAACAATTGCCAGAAGTTATATTGACAGCAGTATTACACTTGCCAAAGAGGTAGAAGATCTTCAGCAAGAGTCAGAAGGGTAAAAGATGTTGTCAGAACTTGAAGAGCTGAA
>JBIIRF010000231.1:0-4515 GCA_044341715.1 Bacteroidia bacterium
CCGTGCCGGCGAGGGAACAAAAATTATTTTCACCGGTGATATTTTTCAAATCGACACCCCTTATCTCGATTCCCATAGTAACGGATTATCGACACTCATCGACAAAATGAAGGACCAGGATCTATATTCCCATATCACTCTTGAAAAAGGAGAACGAAGCGAATTAGCCAACCTGGCCGGTACACTTTTGTAGATGGCAAATTGTTAATAAAACAGAAAAGGCCCTCAAACGAGAGCCTTTTCTGTTTTAATTCCGATGCTTAGTGAGCATGGTCGTGACCTGCATGCGCAGTATCAACAGCAGCAGTAGTGTCTGCAGCCATTGTATCCGCAGCCATCGCCGCCATTGCCGCTTCTTCAGCCGCTTTCATTGCTGATTCTGCAGCAGCAACTGAATCGTCGAGACGTTTTTGCTCAGCTGCTTTTTCTTCAGCACTTGGACCACAAGCTACCAGGAAGGTAAGGCTTGCACCCAACAGGAATAAGTATGATTTTTTCATATTATAGGGTTGATTGTCAGTGTTTAATAGCTTTAATCAAATTATCCGCGACCACGGGTAGCGTCTTTCACTTCTTTGATTTGCTGTTCAATTTTCTTTTGCTCGGTAGATTTCTTTGGAGCTGGCTTTGGAGTAGATTTCTTCTTCGCAGCAGCGATAGAATCAGCTTCAGCTTTCATACGAAGTGAATCAGCCATTGCTTGCTCAACCAGTGCAAGACTGTCCTGGCGAACTTTCTCCACCTGCATCAGGCTATCCTGAATACGGGCTTCAGCTTCAGCAGCGGAAGCAGCAGCAATTGAATCATTTACGCGTTTTTCTTCAGCAGCCTTTTCTTCGGCGCTCGGTCCGCAGGATGCTACCAAAGTGATGGCAACTCCGGCAATTAAGTAAATTACCTTTTTCATATTGTGTTTTCTGATTTGTGGCACAAATGTATTCAATAAAAAAGTTCATAAACAAATAAAAAATAGGCGTATGCGTTTATTTTTTTACGTTACTTTGCATCGCAAATCAGAACTAAAAACCATGAAAAAATCATTATTAATTGCCGGAATCCTTGCCACTTCGGCAGTATTTATCTCCGGTTGCAGCAAAGATGACACGGAAGCTCCGGTTATCACGATCACTGGCGACAACCCTTATCAATTGGAAATGCTCCAGACTTACTCTGATCCGGGCGCAACTGCCGATGATAACGAAGATGGAGATCTGTCAAGTTCTATCTCTGTAGATGCTTCTGATATCGAGAATCGTCTGCCAGGTAGTTATGAAGTAAACTATTCAGTATCAGATGCTGCAGGTAACTCAGGTTCTGCTTCACGTGAAGTAATTGTATATGCTACTACCAATGCTCTTGCTAAAACATACAATGTAGCTGACACTTGTGGTTCAGGTGCATCTGCGGTTTCTTTCGCTTACACTCAAACAGTTACTGCTAACAATACTACTACTATCGGTTTCAATAAGTTTGGTGACTATTCCGGAAATACCGGTATCGTTGCTACTTTGAATTCTGATGGTTCAGTTTCTATGGCTCTTCAAACTGCTCTTGATATCGGTTCATCTTTGGATGATCACCGTTTCAGCGGTTCAGGTAGTGTTACTCTGAATGGTTTCAAAATTGAATACCAGGACGAAAACATCACAACTTCTTCTATTTCGACTTGCCGCGCGTGGTTTACCCGCCAGTAATCAGCAAAACCCTTCAAAAAAAGGCTGTTCTCCGGAGCAGCCTTTTTTTTATGCCATCAACATACGATTGCTTATTGCTTTCTTAAAATCTGCGGGTACATTAAATCATTATTTTTGGACGCATGCAGTCGGCTTCCGGATTTCATTACACTTTACTTCTGAAAAGAACAGGCTTGCTGATGTTACTGTATCAGTTGAGTCGACTTTTGTTTTATTTATTGAATCCGACAACAGGAAGTGCTGAACTCCTCAACATCATTCTTGCTTCGTCCCGCTACGATATTACGGCGATCTGTATTCTGAATGTCCCGGTAATTCTTTTACACCTGTATCCTTCGTCGCTGAGTTTAAAAAAAGGATTTCAGGTTTTCATCAGTGGTTGGATGATTGTAGCAAATGCGATCGGACTTCTGTTAAACTGCATCGACGCAGCATGGTTTCCCTATGTACAAAAGAGAAATACGGCCGAGGTATTCACGCTGCTGGCCACCGGAGATGATGTGACCAATAATATCGGACAATACCTGGCGGACTTCTGGTACGTATTGATCTTCTGGATGGCCCTCGTGTACATTCTTGTGATCGCCGAAAAAAAAATCAGGAATTCTATTCGCCAATTCAAAAACGAAACACAAAAATATCCTGCTTTTATTCTCCGTTTGCTTGCTGCGCTGTTTCTTCTTGCAGCCGGCGTGATCGGTTTTCGGGGTGGTTTGCAGTTGAAGCCATTGTCAATTCAAGCTGCAGCACGGATGGTTCCTTCTACATCTATTCCACTCGTGCTGAACACGCCTTACACGATTATTAAATCAATCGGTGAGTCACATTTACCCGAGACACAGTATTTATCAAATAGTGAGGCTGCAAAAATTTTTCCGATACATCAATCGATGTCTGGTACGCCCAATGGTAAAAATGTGGTGGTGATTATCATGGAAAGTTTTTCGCATGAGTACATCAGCTATTATCATCCCGACAAAAAAACAACACCTTTCCTCGACTCCCTCATGCGAGTTTCCCATTGCTGGCCGAATACCTTTGCCAATGCAAAACGTTCTATCGAAGGTGTACCTGCAGTAGTGGCTTCTCTCCCACACCTCATGGATCAGGCATTCATCAATTCAGTATACAATATCACACCGATCAACAGTGCTGCCTCTCTCCTGAAACCTGTTGGCTATTCCACTTCTTTCTTTCACGGCGGAAATAACGGAACCATGGGCTTCGATAATTTCACTCGTCTGGCAGGATTCGAAACATACTTCGGAAGGAATGAATACGATGGTCCCGCAAGTGATTACGATGGCAACTGGGGAATATATGATGATGCATTCATGCGATTTATGTCTCGTTCATTATCCCGTCAGCGTGCACCATTCTTCGCAACTTTCTTTTCCCTTTCCTCCCACCACCCCTACAATGTACCCTCGGGATTCAGCGATAAAATTCCTGCCGGTTTCTCTCCGATAGAAAGAGGTATGGCGTATGCAGATGCTTCTCTTCGTGTATTCTTCGAAGAGGCATCCAGAACTTCCTGGTTTGCGAATACTGTCTTCGTAATTACAGCAGATCATTCGGGTCCTGCCGGTGCGCCGTATTATGCCGGACGACTTGGTGCCTTTCATATTCCATTGCTGATCTTTTCGCAGGGAGATTCCACCATGAAAACACATCCCGAAACAGCACAGCAAACCGACATACTACCATCAATACTTCATCTCACCGGATACAACGGAAAATACACTGCCTTCGGTCGAAATTTATTCGCAAGTAGCGATGGATGGGCCATCAATTATGCGAACAAATCGTGGAGTCTCATCAACGAAAAATTCATTCTGCAATTCGACGGACAAGAATCCACTCACCTCTATTTACGTGCTGATTCATTGCTGACAAACAATCTGCTTCACACAACTTATCAGAAGGAAGAAGCAGCGATGGAACGATTTCTCAAAGCCATTCTCCAACAACACAACGACGGACTCATTCACCATACATTGGTCAAGCAGCCATGAAAAAACTAAGGATCCTCATCAATCCGATTGCCGGACATGGATTTGCTCCGCGAATTGCATCGCTGGTGGATCAATCGTCATTGCTGAAGTATTATGAAGTAGATACACAAACTACAGAATATGCAGGACACGCCGCTGAACTTGCCAGAGATGCCGTGAATGAAGGTTATGATTGTGTAGTGGCAGCAGGCGGAGATGGAACCGTGAATGAAATTGCAGCACAATTGGTCAACACCAATACTGCGTTGGCAATTATTCCGGCAGGTTCAGGCAACGGATTAGCACGCCATCTGGGATTCTCCTTAAAGTACCCGCAAACACTTGAACAAATTGCCGCTGCAAAGCGCTCATCAATAGACACTCTATCCATCAACAACCGTTTTGCCGTGAATGTTTCCGGATTTGGATTCGACGGACTTGTTGCCTGGCGATTTAATCACGAGGGAAAACGTGGACTCAGTAACTACACAAAGATTGCCCTGCAGGAATATTTCAAATATCCGATCATCCGTTTTCAACTCGACATCGATGGAGAACCCTTGGAGAAAGAGGCACATATGCTGGTCATCGCCAATGCCTCTCAGTTTGGAAACGCAGCTGTGATTGCACCCAGAGCTGAACTGAATGATGGATTAATGGATCTTGTTATTGTAAAACGTCCGCCCGCATTGCAATTGCCTGCCATGTTTTTTAAATTGTTTAACGGCACCTTACGCGACAATCAATTTGTAAAAACTATCAAGTG
The DNA here is from genome assembly GCA_044341715.1 of Bacteroidia bacterium. Classification (GTDB taxonomy): domain Bacteria; phylum Bacteroidota; class Bacteroidia; order AKYH767-A; family OLB10; genus JAJTFW01. The sequence goes on from JBIIRF010000231.1 coordinate 4,455, forward strand.
CGCCAAGTTCACTGCAACGAGCAACCGCCCAATACATCTGCACATCGACGGTGAAGCAGTT
>JBIIRF010000019.1:0-14163 GCA_044341715.1 Bacteroidia bacterium
GAGGTCGACCTGCTTTCGGATTTCTGATTCAAAAATATCATCAGAACCTACTACATATCCGCCGGTGTCAATTACAGAAAATGTACGTCCCACCCACTCCGCTTTACCGTAATGACGGTCGCGGGTTACTCCTGCAGTTTCATCTACAATTGCCTTCCTCGACTCTGTGAGACGATTAAAGAAGGTAGATTTTCCAACGTTGGGACGACCAACTATGGCAACAATATTAACCATACACTATTTATTTCAACTGTATATTAAAATCCTCTCTGCAAAGAACAGAGCGGACGATTTACTCATAACCGAATCGCTTCAGCATTTTATCATTATCGCGCCAGTCATCAGCTACTTTGATGGTGAGCTCGAGATAGACTTTTTTACCAACGAATGCTTCAATCTTTTTGCGGGCTTCTGTTCCGAGTTTCTTAATGGCTTTTCCCTGATGTCCAAGGAGAATAGCTTTCTGCGACTCACGGGCACAATAGATCACTGCCGCGATGCGATCGATCTCTTCACTTTCCTTGTACTCGTTCACCACTACCTCCACCGAATAAGGAATCTCTTTCTGGTATTGCTCGAGCACGGTGCCTCGAATCATCTCCGTCACAAAAAAACGAACATTGCGGTCGCTGATATCTTCGTCTTTATCGAAATAGGCGGGACCTTCCGGCAACACCTCTACAATTTTCTTCAGCAAAACATCCAGGTGAAACGAATGCAGGGCCGACACCGGCAATACCATCTGTGGATCCAGCATTTCACGCCAATGTGCAACGGCTTCTTCCACCTGCTCCTGATTTCCGGTATCTACCTTATTGATCAAGACAAACAGCGGCGACAGCAAACCTTTCAGCTTAAATTGGAGATCCTCGTCGATTTTGCGATCGCCCAGTTCGGTCACATACAACACTACATCGGCATCAGTAAACGACTCCTCCACCGCATCCAGCATCCGCTCGTGCAGCTTATAGGCCGGCTTCATGATCCCCGGAGTATCCGAAAAAACGATCTGATAATTTTCATCATTCAAAATGGCCTTAATCCGGTGACGCGTAGTTTGAGCTTTAGGAGTAACAACAGTTAAGTCCTGTCCCATCAATGCGTTAACAAGAGTGCTTTTACCCACATTGGGCTTACCGACGATATTTACGAATCCCGACTTATGCGACATGGCTGCAAAGATAGTCAAAGTAAGGGCGTGTGGTTCAATCTGATCGGAGGAAAATCGCTGAGATGGAAGATATTAAAAAATGCACAATGAAATCCTGTTGATAAGTGGAAGACAGCCCCCTCCGTATTCCGCATCTACCCTGCCTACTTTTGAAACATGAACAAAATTATACGCACCCTCCTCTTCCTGATCGCCTTTAGTCCGGCTTTACGGGCCCAAACCTCCTGGAAAAAGTCATATACCAGCGGAAATGGCGAAAAAATCAGCATTTCTGATATCAAATCACTTCCAAATGGCGGTTTTGTAATTGCCGGCGAAGTAGCCACCAGTTCCAGTGGTAACAATGCCGTGCTTATGCGCTGCGATGCTGATGGTCATGCATTATGGGCGAAGTACTACGACAGCGGACTCGACGAAAGGGCCTATAAGGTTTCGTTGTTCCCTGGTGGCGGCTATGTATTGGCCATCAATCAGCTGGACACTTCTAACCTGACCGACAATAATTTCGTGATCCGCACAGATACCAGCGGCGGCATTATCTGGACTTATGGTTTCACCGGAAACGGAGTCTACGTTCTTAACGATATTGAAGTGACGGCAGGCGGAACCACCATCCTCGCCGGAAACAGCGCAGATTGTCCAACGATGTTCGGTTGCGGATTTAACGGCGCCCTCGATGCATCCGGAAATGTGATCTGGATGAAAACACTCGAGGCGGGTTTCGTCACCAGCTTCAACGACGTTCTTTACACTTCTTCCGGCGATTTGTTGTTTACCGGATCCAATCTCGATATGACTGTTATCGAACACGGAATGGCAGCCTTGTATGATTCCACCGGGAATGTTATTTGGTCTAACTCCTACATGGGCGGCAGCTCTGACCGTCTCGTAAAAGCCACCGAAAACAACGATGCGCAGGGATACGTGATGGTAGGTTCATCGCTGAATGGTCCTACTGCTGATTTTCAGGCCTTGCTGATTGCAACCAACTATGCCGGACAATATCAGGCAGGTGGGTATTCAGGCGGACCGGAAGGCGACGAAGCTACAGAGATCATAACCGTTGCCGGCACGAACTTACTCATGGCAGGTTATTCAGAAATCGACACTGCATTGAACATCGTTAGTCAGGGATTAAACCTGGTGATTGATATTTCCACCGGCGCCACCTTCGGAGATATTCTCATCGGAAATGGAGTAGACCAGGAAATCACTGCCGGCCTCGACCTCGACAACCAGGGCTTTTTATTAACCGCCACACAGCGGAATGTCTTTGATCCGGTGAATCGTGAAGACTACATCACTAAACGCACTGTTGCTACCGGCACTGTATGCGATGAATCACCGGCCGGAACTTCAGCGCCTACTATCGTTACTTACACGGATGCTGCAGGCGGCGACACAGCTGCACTCACTGTTTCCACTGCCACGGCAATATTCTTCTCATTACCGCTTTCCATAACAGAAAATTTATATTGCGGTACAACAGGCATCAACGAAACAGAAAACAGCACACCGATTTCCTTCTACCCTAATCCGGCTTCTTCAGTGATTCAGATCAACAATACTCACAGCAGTGTTGCAATACTCAGCATCTTCAATCTTAACGGAGCGATGGTTTCCAGAGAGCAGATTAATCCGGGCATTCAGGAAATCTCCCTCGAAGAACTTCCACAAGGATGTTATGTGATGCAATTGCAGACCAATGACGGGGTTCAATACGGTAAAGTTGTCAAAGTAAATCCATAAGAGAAACACCACTTAACTAACGGCTGCGGAGATACGAACTTCGCAGCCGTTTTTTTTAGAAGTAGTTGACGAGTCCGAAGTGCACCTTCGCCGAACGGAACTCCACCGGATTTCCCTGCTGACTACCCAAAGCATACGTAAAAGAAAAAATCCCCAGCTTGGTTTCGAAAGTGATACCGGCTCCATATCCAAACGGCGTATCCGACAACAACACATCGCGGCTTTTATCCTCGTACCAGGCCTGATTATAAAACAACAGGAGATATGAATTCTGCTCCAGAATAAACCTGAACTCTGCTTTACCGATTACGTACGCGGAAGCATTCAACGAAAGCTCATCGAAACCACGTAATGATTTTAATCCCCCGAAGCGAAAAAGTTCGTTCGAGAAAATATTATCCGACTGCTGCCATCCTCCCGCCGCACCCACATTGATTACGCTTCGGGCGAAGAGTGGAAAATACACATCGAAGATTCCCTCGGCCTTGTACTGGGTATTGCGTAAATCGAGACTATCGTACACAACCGGATTCAGCCGTCCGTTTTTTTCGATGGTCCGAACTCCGGCGCCGGCACTCAGATCCAACGCATAACCCTTCCGCGGATTCAGACGATAATCCAGCCGCTGGAACTGCACACCCAAACCAAATGTATTCGCTCCAACATCTGCAAACGACGGCAATGTAGTAATGTTCTCATACCCTTTTGTAGAGATCAGATCACTCGTTTTCCTCCCTAGAAACAAGCGAAACGAATTATTACCCGCGAAGAAATAACGAAATGCCACCTGACGATTGATCTCCAGAAAAACTGAATCCTTCTTAAACAATGCCAGATCACCCTCCACACCCACCGGCAATGAAAATAAAAACGGATAACTGAATTTCAGTTTCAGGTCCTGCGAACGGGGAAGCGGATTACTCCAGTTCAGATCTAACAGTTCCGCCTTACCGAAAGAATTCAACAGACGCAGCCGCACATCTCCCGTCACGAATACTTTCCCACTTCCGGCGTTATCAGGCTGCACACCGACTACGCCATTCACCTGACTTGCCTTCTTTGCCTGCAAATAAATCACAGGACGTGCACGACTCGCAGTGAACTCCACCTCCGGACTCCGCGCCTCCGTAAGAAACGGCAGCTCCTTCAATCGGATCGAAATCTTCCGCAACAGACTTTCATCAAAAGGTTCACCGGGTTTCAGCGAGAGATAATTGTTCAGGTAAGCAGGAGAAATCTTCGCATTACCTTTAACCACCAGGGTATCCATCAACACCAGCGGACCACGTTCGATTTTTAATACAGCCGAGACCTTCCCCGCACTGGTGGACACACTATCAAGTGAAACAGCAGCAAACGGGAATCCATTATTCGTACACCATTTCAGGATATCCGCATTCAGCTTAGCAAAAGCAACAGGAGTAAATACTTTTTTCCGGAAGAGCCGATCACGCACACCCGCAGAAGCAAGCAGGTCTTCATCATCATTGTTCGTACGCAGTGCAGCCCATTGATATTGCGGACCACACGACCAATACACATGCACCACACCACTTCGTGAAACCAGACTATCTGCACTCGCCTCCAGATAACCACGCGACAACAGCAATTCCCGACAGCGACGCAGCTCTTTCATCCGACCCAGACTATCTGCAGGATTCAATCGCGCCTTTTGAAACTGGCTGATCAGATCCGACTGAAGTTTCTTATCGGCATTATCAGTAAAATGAAAATCCGTTTGCGCAAATCCCGACGAACACATCAACAACAAGATAAAAAAGACATATCTGCCCATACCATACAGCAAACTGCGATACAAGGAATAGAAGATATGTGTAATGAATCTTTGCACGATCACTATAACGGATAAAAACGGATTAACATCTCCAATCGACCGGAGATTTACCCACTGATTCCAATAATTTATTTGTTTGCGAGAAATGACGACAACCCATAAATCCGGTTCTCGCCAATGGAGATGGATGCGCAGCCGTCAACACAAAATGCTTCGAGGCATCAATCAACGGAATCTTCGCTTGCGCATAACGTCCCCACAAGAGGAACACCACACCCGAACAATGATCCGACACCGCCCGAATAACGGCATCGGTAAACTGTTCCCAACCTTTCTGCTGATGAGAACCCGCATCATTCGCACGGACTGTCAGCGTCGCGTTCAGCAAGAGGACACCCTGCTCCGCCCAGCGATCCAGGTTCCCGCTCACAGGAATCGGAATACCAAGATCAGCATTCAACTCTTTGAAGATATTCAACAGACTCGGAGGTTTCCGGACACCGTCAGCCACAGAAAAACAGAGTCCATTCGCCTGACCCTCACCATGATACGGATCCTGCCCCAGAATCACCACCTTCACATTTTCCACCGGAGTTTCATTAAAAGCCGCAAAAATCCTCGGACCCGGAGGATAAATTATTCGACCCGCCGCCTTCTCTTGTTTGAGAAAGGAACGTAAGGAAAGGAAGTATTCTTTACCGAATTCCTCCTTCAGCAACTCCTTCCATGAAGAAGGCAGTTGTACGGAAGAAGCGATATCGGCTGTATTCGGACTCAAATCCTGACTCATTTTCCGAAAATAGAAGTTAGACAGATGCAAATGTCGATCAATCGCGGTAAATCATCCACAAAATCGTCGCCTGTAGACCCAATAAATCACTGCCTGGCACGTTTAAATAATGTTAACAATTGCAGGATTTTTAAACATTTCAACCAAAATCGAATAAAATTTAACTTAATTTGCGTCCGTTAACTCAAACAACCATCATGCGTAACAGAATATCCATATTCTTATTAAGCATACTGCTCGTAGCAGCCGTATCATCCTGCAAACCTCGTGAAAGATGTCCGGCTTATGGACAACACACAACCGAGCAGACGCAGCGTCCCTCCTGATCTTACTTAAAAAACATAGGTCCATCCGGCTTGAGCGATCAGGCCGGATTTCTTTTTTTCAGATAGCACGATCAACAACAAATCAGTCGAACATTATTGATTTTTCCCAACTGCATTCATCCATTCAATCAACACAATCATTCATCTCCACCTTGTTTTACGAGCGGGGTTTTGCTACTTTTGCGCCGGCCATTGACAGTAAGCTTGTTAGGTGAGGTTACTGAATGAACACAGGCTGCTGCCCGGAAATGTCGAGAGACGCCAATGGGTAGAACAGGCGTAGTCGGGTTAAGGCTTCGCATAACGCAGCTTTCCGGAAACGGAATAAGTCATTCTGAACTAAAAACTCTACGTGGAGCAATTACGCTGTCGTGAAGGATTCTTTTTTGTGAATCCACCAACTGCTACCTCAGTGCGCCGTTAACTGTTCCTTTCAGAGGAAAAACGCGCAATGGAAATCGAAGTAGAAAAACCGTTAATCTACCAACTGCTGGAACAAGGCAGGAAGGATGAGCTGGAAGAGAAGCTGGAGTCGTGGCTTCCCGACGAGTTGGCGGAGCTATGCCAGGATTTAAATGCGCAGGAGCAAGCAGTAATTTTCAGCATAATAGACCGTGATCAGGCCTACCAGACATTCGAGATCCTCGACCTGAATGCGCAGGTATTGCTGATAGAAGTATTGCGTTACCGTCAGCTGCAGCTCATCCTGAACGACATGTCGGCGGATAACCGTACCGCCCTGCTCGAACAGCTGGAGTCGGAACAACTCAACAAACTTTTAAAACTGCTCACACAAAAAGAGCGCAGAGTAGCCTTATCGCTTTTAGGTTATCCGGAAGATTCTATCGGTCGTTTGATGACACCGGATTATATTGTCGTCAACCAGGACTGGACCATTCGCGAAGTACTTGACTATATCCGCCGTGTAGGAGAGAAAAGTGAAACGCTCGATGTGATTTACATTATCGACGACATGGGATATCTCATTGATGATATTAAAGTCGGAGATATTTTGCTCGCCGAAGACGAAGTACAAATCAAGGATCTCCTCGACGGGAAGTACACCTCCTTGCTCGTAACAGATGACGAAGAAGTAGCCGTAAAAGCCTTCTCGAACACCACACGTGTTGCATTGCCGGTAACTGATGCGGGAGGATTATTGCTCGGAATCATCACCGTGGATGACGTACTTGATCTCGCTAAGAAAGAAGACACCGAAGACATCCAGAAACTGGGAGCGGTAGAAGCACTGCAGGAGCCTTATATGGAAGTGTCGATGGGTGAGATGTTGAAAAAGAGAGCGCCCTGGCTGGTTGTACTTTTTGTTGGAGAATTATTCACTGCTTCAGCGATGGGATTTTTCGAACATGAAATCGCCAAAGCGGTCGTACTTGCCTTGTTTATACCATTGATTGTATCCAGCGGTGGAAACAGCGGATCGCAGGCCTCTACCCTTATCATTCGAGCATTGGCATTGGGAGAGATCACTGTCCGCGACTGGTGGCAGATTATGCGCAAAGAACTTGTGACAGGCGCCTTACTCGGATTAATACTCGGCATTCTCGGCTTTGCACGTGTTGGTGTCTGGGGAATGTTCACAGATATTTACGGACCACATTGGCCATACATTGGAATGACTATCGGATTTTCGGTCATGTTTGTGGTGCTTTGGGGAACGGTGATGGGATCCATGATGCCACTATTACTGAAACATCTCGGCGCAGATCCCGCAACATCCTCCGCTCCATTCATCGCCACACTGGTAGATGTAACCGGACTCATCATTTATTTCTCAGTAGCCGCATTACTACTCACCGGAACTTTGTTGTAGCTTCACAAAAAATCTATTGATTAGAAAATGAAAGTTCTTTTAATTGATACCATGCATCCATCCTTCTCGAAAATGTTAATTGAGAAAGGAATTGAAGTTGTAGAAGGGTATCATTTGTCGCGCGAGGAAATACTTGCATCGATCAATACATACTCGGGAATAGCTATCCGCAGCCGGTTTAAACTGGATGCATCTTTTCTGGATGCCGCCGCTGGTTCTGTAAAAGTCATCGGACGCGCAGGTGCCGGCATGGAAAATATTGATGTGAAACATGCAACTAAGCTGGGCATACAATGTGTGAATGCTCCGGAAGGAAACCGCGACGCTGTTGGTGAACATGCAATCGGAATGTTATTGATGCTGATGAATCATCTGCGCCGGGCAGACGCAGAAGTAAGAAATGGAATCTGGCGCAGAGAAGAAAACAGAGGAGATGAACTGGAAGGAAAAACGATTGGACTCATCGGCTTCGGAAATATGGGTTCGGCTTTCGCGCGACGATTAACAGGATTCGGCGTACGTATTCTTGTTGTAGATCCGTACATCACCATTTCGAAGGAAAAATTCCCGCATGTTGAGCAAGTAGATATGGCGACATTACAACGGGAAGCAGATGTAGTGAGTCTGCACGTACCGCTCACCGACGAAACCCGCTACATGATAAACCGTCAATGGTTTGCTGCATTATCCAAGCCAATTTGGTTCATCAATACAGCCCGGGGAAAAAATTTAGTGACAGCAGACTTAACAGAAGCAATCGAAAATGGAATTGTGCGCAGCGCAGCATTGGATGTTCTGGAGTATGAAGCGATCAGTTTTGAAAAAATAGATGCAGCCTCACTCCCACTTCCATTTCAATACCTGGTAAAATCAGATCGCGTTGTTCTTTCACCGCACATCGCAGGATGGACGCATGAATCGAATGAAAAAATTGCAAGATTCCTCGCGCAGAAAATGATTTCCGTGTTAACTTAGAGTCATGGGACAAGTTTACAGGTTTTTAAGTTTTTAAGTTTCTAGGTTTCTAGGTTTTTAAGTTTCTAGGGTTCCAGGTTTTTTAGGTTTTTAGGTTTTAGGGTTTAGGGTTTTAGGGTTTTAGGGTTTTAGGACCCTGAGTAGCGACTATGAGTATTACTTTACCAGAAGTTCTCACGCTTATCGAAGGGTTAAGTTTCTAGGTTTCTAGGTTTCTAGGTTTTTAGGTTTTTAGGTTTTTAAGTTTTTAAGTTTCTAGGGTTCTAGCTTTCTAGGTTTTTAGAGTTTTATGTTCCAGGGTCTTTAAGGCTTCGGATTTGCAAATATTAATTTGCTGCTTAAAATATTTACATGCGTATCGAAGAGCTGAGTTTATTAGTTGATAAAGTGTTTACGCGAACAGATAAGTACTGAAGATTAATTCTTAAATAGGCATTGCAGATATTACTTAATTTTACCTTATGAAACGAATCAACATTGCTAGCGGATCTCCGTGGGAATCTATTGTAGGCTATTCACGTGCTGTACGGATTGGAAATAGCATTGAGGTAAGCGGAACAACGGCCACTTTGAATGGGGAGGTAGTTTGTAAAGGCGATCTGTTTGGTCAAACGAAATTCATTCTAGCACGAATCATTCAAGCGATTGAAGATGCCGGAGGATCGTCGAAAGATGTTATCAGAACACGAATGTATGTAACCGACATTTCTCAATGGGAAGCTGCGGCGAAAGCACATGCGGAATTTTTCAGTGAAATATTGCCTGCTACCTCGATGGTAGAAGTCAGCAAATTAATTGACCCCGACCATCTGATAGAAATCGAAGCGACTGCTGTGTGTAGCTGATTATTTCGGCTGTAATACCAATCGGCCGATACGGTTGGCTTCAATTTCGGCGCGGTTCATTTTCTGCTTGCGCATTTTTCCGGTATTGTACATCATCGCCTGATCATAATAATAGCGGCTCATGACGTTGCCGGATTGTCCGGTGGGTAAAATACTTTTCGAATTTTCGATATCCGCCATGTCAATTACAATGCGCATTGCGGGCCCATACTTCACCCGATAAATGCCTTCGTCAGTGAGGTCAAAGCCCATTTGGTTGATGACTTCAGGTCCGCCAGGTACAGGATACGGTCCAACATTGAACAGTAAGTTAAACGGCTTCTTCATGCCAATGGGATGCTTATGTTCCAGTACATGTACTCTTCCCCACTCCCACATATCGACGTTCTTTCCCATTTGCGCCACCAACTCCTGAATGGTTTTGTCAAACGCCTTTTCAAAAATCATATTCCGTGACTCAACTACATCACGTGTATTGACATCGTTCCACCATACCGAAGAATCGTTCTGCACGAGGGAATTCAATGTCACTTTCATCACATGTGTTGAAAGATATACTTTGAAGTTCTCTTCCCCTAATTCATCCTTCATCGCCATTTCCATCACGTGGTAAATCAATTTATAATAAATGGCAGGAGCGAGATCACGAAGGCGATGATCTCCATCCCACATCAACAATAGTTTCGCTGCTATAGTATGTGCTTCTGATTTTTTCTTTACATCGTTTCGGATGGCAGCAAGTATGTGACCGGCAATTTCCGGTGTGACTGGCGATTTAACATCGAGGTTGATGCGGTGCAAATCTTCCAGATTGAATTGTTTCTTTTCATCGAGCAATTCAGTGATACGAAGTGCTCTGTCATCCGGTGTATAATATCCGGGATAAAATCCATGTCCGGGCATGGAGTCAGGCTGGTTATTGGCACTGTACACAACACCGGAGGCAGGGTTCACTGCATGCGGATTCTCTGCAAAATCAAAATAGCCTACCGGATCACGTCGATAATCACTTCCATCCTGCAAGAGAACCGGATCAACACCATCAGCTCTTCTAACCAGGCGACCTGCTGTCCACCATGCAATATTCCCCGACTTATCTCCATACATCACATTCAATCCGGGAGAAATGAGTTTGGATACACCCAGACGAAACTCTTCCATGTTAGCAGCATGATTAAGTTCGTAGGTTACCTGCATCAGGTTATTGGGGAAACGGAGATGTGTCCAACTTAAAGAAACGGCATCATTGGTGACACCTTTCCATTCGGGCATAACATTTTGCACGAGTGGTCCATGTTTACTTTCGTATACTTCGATGCGAACATCTTCTTCGCCTTTTACACGAATCGTTTTAGAAGTTCGTTTTAATTGTCGCCAGTTGCTGTCTGTCCAGTAAGAAGTTGAATCACCCGGCTTAATACGTTCACTGTAAAAATCCAAATCATCATTTTCAAACATGGTGAGTCCCCAGGCAAATTCACGGGTATGTCCGATTGCAGCGAAGGGAAGTCCGGCGAGGAAGTTTCCATAAAAACTATAACCCGGATATTCAATATGTGCCTCATACCATACTGCAGGTTGCCCGAAAGCAATATGTGTGTCATTACCAAGCATCACCTTACCTGACTTGGAACGAGCAGCAGAAACCACCCATCCATTACTTCCGGTAAATGGAGAGACAGGAATTTTATCTAGGACAGCTAATGTTGAGTTTCCGTAGGTAGCGTTATATGCCTGCACAGGTCCGGCAGATGAGTCCACCGCCATTGTATCCGCAAGCACAGGAATCGTACTTCCACTACGGTATGAAGTAACAAGATCTTTATAATACGAAGCACCTAATTTATAGCGCACAAAACTCATCAATGGATCTGTCCGGAAAGCCATCGCAAAATTAAACGCCATGTATTCAGTTGACAAGTACAAATCGTTAATTGTGTATTCTTCTTTATCAATACCCAACATCGTAAATTCAACAGGCGTGCGGCCATTTCTGATGAACGTATTAATCCCTTTCAAATAGGCTTTCGCTGCACGCTGATAAGGCAACGAATCGCCTTTCATATATTGTGCAGCAGAAGAGGCAGCATGTTCTGCTAAACCCAGTGTTTTAAAAAACGCATCTACCTTTACAAACTCCGGCCCAAGCAACTCCGCCAATCGTCCGGAAGCCACACGACGGGTCATCTCCATCTGAAACAACCGATCCTGTGCATGAACATATCCTAATGCATAGTAAGCATCTTCTTCATTATCGGCATAGATATGTGGTACCCCGTAATAATCATAAACCACCTCCACTTTCTTCTGCAAACCATCCAACTCAAGACTTCCGTTGTACTGCGGTTTCTGCGATGTAAGATAAATAAGGATAGCTGCAATGCCCACTAACAGGGAAATGATAATGAAATAAAGTAACTTCCGGAGAATTTTCATATTCCTGCAAAGTTAACTATTGTTCGGATTCGGCACCTAACAAAAAAGCGCCCTGAGTGGTGACCCGGGGCGCTTCCTTTACTTAGAGGTGACTTATTGAATGTTAATCTTTTCTGTTTTTACACCATTTTCAGTTCTGGTTTGAAGGAGGTAGGCTCCGGCCGATAGATGAGTGAAATCAAGCGAAGTAACCATACCTGCCTGCTGCTTCATGATTCGCTCGCTGCTGATACGTCTGCCTGAGAGATCAAGTAAAACAACCTCTACTTCTCCACGATAATCACCGGCCATACTCAACTGAAACTCTCCGTTAGAAGGATTGGGGAATACCGAAACAGATTCGTTGTGCTGCGCTTCACCGAGTCCTTGCGATGCTGTGATGGTAAAATTCGTATTGGAGATATCGAAGAACACATTGCCTGCACCACGAACCATCACACGTGCTGTTGTGCTGATATTATTGGGAACAGTAACCGTTGCCTGACCATTATTTGGAACGCCGGTCGCCAATGTAACCGGATAGGTAAATCCACCATCCGTAGAGAGGAAAATATCGACATTGGCCGCACTGATAGGAGCCACATCAGTACCAACAACATTCCAGGTTACGTTTTGCTGGGAACCAACCGGCCATTGTACAGCGGTGTTAGGAGATGTTACCAGGAATGGAGCTCCGGTATTAATCACAGTCAATGTAACAGGAATATCATCGTACGTTACTCCACCACCGTTAGCGCGGTTATCCCTCACCGTTAGACGAAACTGGAGATTTCGGGCATAGGTCGGAAGCTTCTCTCCAAGGGAGCTTGCATTCGCAATAGTGGAGAGGATTTTCGGGAAGTAACGATAATTTGCTACTGTAGGCTTCACTGAACGAAAAGAAGGAGCATTCAGCGTCGGTGTACTGGGCGCTCCGGAAGGACCAAGATCATATTGTTCCCAGCAATAAGTAATCGTATCTCCATCCGGATCATTCGCTGCTCCTTCGAGTATAAACGGTGTGTTGTAAGGGATAGCATGATCACCACCTGTAGACGTAATCACCGGTGGCGTGTTGCCGGTAACAGTAATGACCGGACAGTTATTTCCACCAGTGATGGTGGTAAAATCTATGATTTCATCGAAGCTAGCCGTGTGGAAATAAGGATCACTGAAGTTTTGTGTATTCTGTGATCCGCAGATACCTGCATAGGCCATGATTGTTGTTCCGCTTCCCGGTTCATATGCAGTAGAAGTATTGATATTTCCTGCACAGGATCCTGCATTTCCATTGAAGGTATGATTGCCGCCAAACTGGTGTCCCATTTCGTGCGCAACATAATCAATATCGAATGGATCATTGATCGGACTCGGGGAACCTGTTACACCACGTGCTTTATTGCTATTACTGCAAACAACACCTAAACCTGCAATACCTCCGCCACCAGTACTGAACACGTGACCGATATCGTAGTTGGCACTGCCGATACGCGCTGAAACCTCAGTCTGATTCTGGCCCAACATTGCACCTCCGTTGTTATTGGAATACGGATCCGTATTTGCATTCAGGAAAATCAAGGTATCATTATTCGGAATTAATGTGAGGCGTACTGAACACTCAAGTTCATAAACACCACTCACCCTGTTCAGACTGGTTACCATTGCAGCTAAAATTCCAGGAACAGTACCACCATGGAAAGCAGCATATTCACCTGTACAGGCAATGGCAGTACGGTAGGTGCGTAATTCAGCTCCATTACTGCGGGCAACCTGTTGACCACCTCCCAAACGCGCTACCTCATCTCTGATCTCTTTGTAACGAATTTCATTCTCCGGCGATTTGGCATCGAAACCACAAGCAGATATATCTACGTTTTTTCGCGCCGCTGTTTTATCATAAACCTTGTAATATGAAACTGTGTTCATATTGTATGGGTCGATGAACACAGATCCTTTTGAAGAAATCGTCATTGCATGGAAGCCACGCATGGTGATGTCTAATCGGATAATTGCAGATTTATCGGTGACACCTTGTCCGGCAAATGTGTACAATCCCGGATACTTTGCCTGCATAGCAGGATGAACCACCGGAACTGTATATACTCTGAAAAGTTCAACCGAACCATCCGGCATCGGAATATTCAGGTCGAGAGCAGTACCTGAGTTTTCAGAAGGAGCATTTTTGAGATACGCCGTCAATTCGTTGATATCCAGTTGAATCAACCGGGCGTCAGTAGTAGTGATCGAAGCGGCACCTACAGACTGA
>JBIIRF010000020.1:0-14151 GCA_044341715.1 Bacteroidia bacterium
TCAAGGATTCCGATGGGTGTAGTGATTGTCGGAGGATTGTTATTCGCATTGATCCTTACCCTGTTTGTGATACCTGCATTTTATGCGATGCTAAGTAGGAAGAAAGCACATGAACATTCAACCACTGAAAACGAACAATGATATCCGGCACCGCTCTCCATCGAATTATAATAACAACCTTCTGCTGGATGCTATGTGGTATTGATTGCACGGCGCAGGAGTCGTTATCATTGAAAGATGCTATCACCATCGCCATAGAGCATAACTACGATGTTCGTTCAGCGTCCCTGATTGCGTCGCAGGCTGCAAATAATAATACCGCCGGTGAGGCCGGACTCTTACCCGTCGTTTCAGTGGAAGGTGGATTCAATCGCACCGATTTGAATCTGAATCAGAAATTATCGGATGGCCGGGTGATTGAACGCAACGCAGCAGCTTCGGAAACTATCAACGCAGCAGCGCAGGTGAGCTGGACATTATTTGACGGAATGGGAATGTTCGTCAGGAAGAACAGATTGGGAAGTCAGCAAGCAGAGTCGGACATTGCATTGCGATTGCAGATGGAGACAACCATAGCGCAGGTCATCAACGCTTATTACGGAGTATTGGTACAAGAGCAACAATTAGCCGCATTGAAAGAGCTGCTGAAGGTGGACAGTATCAGAGAGCGATTGGCGGAAATCAGAATGGAAAGTGGGAATGGCGCCAAACCTGATCTGCTGCAGGCACGACTCGATAAAAATCTTCACCTCAGTCAGCAAAAAGAAGTGCAGATGCTATTGGCAAATCAGCAGGAGAATCTGAACGTACTGCTTGGCCGTGATCCGGGAATAAATTTTACCACTATAGATCCTATTCAATTGAATAAGCTCACAGCTGATGCGTCAACACGTCCCAATGATCTTCGGTTAAAGTTGGCTGATCAGCAAAAACAAACAGCGTTTCAACAGCTGCGGGAGAGCAGAAGTAATCTATATCCCGTGCTACGTTTCAATGCCAGTTATGTATATAATCAAACCGAAAACGAAGCCGGATTTTTACTACGCAACCAGAATGATGGTCCGGGTTTTGGTTTAAATCTCAGCTGGACACTTTTCGATGGATTAAGAACCAACCGAACAATTCGTAATGCAAAATTGAACTTACAGCGATTCGAAATTCAACAACAGCGTGAATTACTTTACCGGCAACAGGCAGAACGACGCATGGAAAGAGAATACGCATTGCAGCTGGAAATAGTGAAACTGGAAGAAGAGCGTGTAGCGATGGCCAATGAGAATTTGTTGATCGTTACCGAACGGTTGCGCACCGGACTCACCAACTCACTCGAGATTCAGGATGCACAACGCAATTACCAGGATGCCACATCGCGACTTTATACTGCACGTTACAATGCAAAAATTTCCGAGACAGAAATACTGAAGTTAAGAGGTGAATTACTGAAATGATTTTTTTTGGAGCTCACAGATCAGGTAACATCAAATCTGAAGAGAAAAGATATTTTCAAACGAAGGCAGAACACCGGATAAAAACTAAGGAAGTAGTTTCATAAAAAAAGAGGATGCACTTATTCAATGCATCCTCTTTTATATTTATCTTGATTGTTTATTTCGGCTCCATCAACTTGAAGAACTGATCCAGCTGTGGAAGAATCACAATCCTGGTTCTTCTGTTTTGAGAACGACCGGTACTTGTTTCATTACCTGCCACCGGAACATACTGACTTCTTCCTGCAGCAATCATACGCGAAGGATCTACTCCATACGATTTCTGTAAAATTCTCACCACCGCTGTTGCACGCAGCACACTCAGATCCCAGTTGTCGCGAATTACCGAAGTAGAAATAGCTTTGTTATCCGTATGACCTTCCACCATGAAGGAAACTTCCGGCTGCGCTTTGATTACTTCAGCCACTTTGCCTAAAACTTCTTTAGCGCGAGGCATAATATCGTAACTACCACTTCTGAAAAGCATCTTGTCGGAGATACTGATAAATACAGCGCTTCCCTCAACATTGATATTTACATCTTCATCGTTTACATCTTTCAACGCTCCTTTCAGATTCAACACAAGCGCCATGTTCAGCGAATCTTTTCTCGACATCGCAACTTGCAGATCTTTAATATAGGCATCTTTCGAATTGATATTCTCCAGCGATTTGCGAATACTCTCCGCCTGTGTAGCATTGATCACCGACATATCGCTCAATTGCTTCAACATTGTTGTACTGTTTGATTTCAAATCACTCAGTTCTTTTTGAAGCTTTGATACCTCTTCTGCATTTTGATTTTTTTCAGCAAGGCAGCGTTGTAAATTTGATTCGGTGGTATCGAAGTTTGCTTTCAGCTGACCATATTGTTCTACCTGAGCATTGTACTTTTTACGGCTAACACAACCACTCACCAATAGACCAAGGGTGAGAATAATGGCAACGGAACGAATTTTTTTCATGAATGATATCTCTTTTTCGGACGACAAAGATACGACGCGCATAAACCCTAAGTCAAGTAAAATACAAGAAATATACTTCCCGTTATTGTTTGTATCTACCCTTTAAACAAGCAGTTAGCAATTGATGTTAGAAACCTCAACTTTGAAATGTACAATTTCCTATCGACCCTTCTGCAAGTCCATTGGTTTAAAAATCAGTACTTTTGCAGCCAAGTAATAATTCAACACCTATGTCTACCCTACCTGCCTGCCCAAAATGCAATTGCGAATACACCTACGAAAGTGACAACATGATTATTTGTCCGGAATGTTTTTATGAATGGAGTCCGGAAGAAGAACAAGCAGAAGTTGAAGCCGCCGCCGCAACCGGAAAAATTTTCGATTCAAACGGTGTTGAACTGCAGAATGGAGACACGGTAATGGTGATCAAGGATCTTCCCGTAAAAGGAGCCCCGAAACCTGTAAAGGCCGGCACCAAGGTGAAGAATATCCGCTTATCAGACGGCGATCATAACATCAGCTGCAAAATTGATGGCTTCGGCGCCATGGGACTAAAATCAGAATTTGTAAAGAAGGTTTAAACAACTGCCTTCTTTCAGTTAAAATGGATTGATTTTTTAATAAGTGTTTTTAATCGACCATTAACTATTGAATCAATCTCCATCGGAGCGACCTATTATTAAGATACAGAGGGGCCTGTAATCCCGTGCATCTCATTCAACACCGGAGCACACTGAACACCGTTTACGCATCCCGGTTGCAGAATTATCACCCGGCATTTACATTCTGGAACTCCGCACAGATACCGGCAGGAAAACCAAAAGGTTTGTAAAGGAATAAATATTGCAACTAATACTCAACTTTTCTATCTTTGATTATGAGAATTTTGATAGCGATTCTTTTCTGTTTGTTTTATGAGCAGGTGCATGCTCAAAGGCACGATGCAAATTGGGTACTTGGAGGACAAGGTAATGGTAACAATAATTTAATTATTGAATTTGATAGTATGGGGCCGGTCAGTTTTACGGCCCCACCTATCAGGGCTTCTATGGTTATTGAGAATGCTTCCATTAGTGATGCACATGGCAACTTGCTTTTTCATACCAATGGAGTTCGTTTGTTTGATCGCAACATGGACACCATTCCCAATGGCGAATTAGCACCCCAAACTGTTCCTCCCGGTTACCCTCTTGGATTAAATCAGCGGCAAGGATGTATGTTTTTACCCTGGCCTGGGGATACAAACCTCTATGCGTTGTTACATACAACTTATGAGTATTATTATCCGCCCGGTCATCCGGCGTACACGGGTTTACCATTGCCATTGAATCTTTATTTGACCGTTCTTGATAAAAACTTAAACAGTGGCCTTGGAGGAATACTTTACAAGAACGTGTCAGTTCTGAATGATACCATGACAAGATCAGGCGGAGGCCTTTCTGTTACTCGCCACGCAAACGGTCGTGATTGGTGGATTGTAATGAAGAAACATTATCGCAATAAATATCATAAATTATTGCTGAGTCCGTCGGGTGTTACCAATCAAGGATTCCAGTTGCTGGGACCTGATTATGTAAAACGGTATGGAGAACCATATATTTTTAGTCCGAATGGACAGGTGTTAGCTGGTCCTGTTAGTGAAAATACGGTCATACATCCGTTGGTTATTATGGATTTTGACAGATGTACCGGGAATCTATCCAATTTTCAATTGATTTACACCCCGCCTACTCTCAATTATGGATGTGAGGACATTGATTTTTCATCGAACTCCAGGTATTTATATGCAAATGAGCGCGTAAAAGTATTTCAATTCGATGTACAGAACAGGACCACTCCGGGAGCTGTTCAAAACAGTATGGTCCAGGTTGCAGATACAGCATGGACCACCGAAGTTTGTGATTCGGGATTTGCAGGAAGATTGTATTATTACGCAGGCTGCTTAGCTCCGGATAATCGATTGTATTTTTTTACAAATAATGGATGTAATGAACTAACTTATTTGGAATACCCTGATTCGGCGGGATTATCTAGTGCAATGAATTATGTTGGAATAAGTTTTAATGCATATAATACCGGATCTGCTCCCTATTTCCCCAACTACCGCCTCGGTCCAATAACCGGCAGTGTATGCGATAGCCTCACGGCTGTTCATGAGTTGCTGGCGCAGGATATTTCAGTGTATCCCAATCCGGCAAAGGACAACCTATTCATCACCTCATCGCGTTCGCTCAATGAAACAGTGATTACGCTTTACAATATTCATTCGCAGATTTTGCTTCAGCAATCGCCGGGTTTTGGAAATAACTTTGAGCTATCTATACCACCTGATATATGCACCGGCATCTATATGTTGCGAATACAAAGCAAGGAAGGAGTGGTGACGAAGAAAATTGTGGTGGGCAGGTAGGGAGTGATATTTTGTGTACTAAGAAAATTCCGCTTGGTTCTCCTCTGGAGAAGGATACCTCAGCCCAACCCCTACCTCGGCAGGCAAGCTCTCCAGAGTAGAGGGAGTAATATCATCCGGGGAGTTTTTGCCCCTTCTCCTCTGGAGAAGGCTGGGATGAGGTCTAACGAATTTACCTCCTTCCACAGTTTGTTATGACTTACAGTCTGTTTTATTTTATACAACAATAACTTGAAGGTAATTCAAATTAGATTTCAGATTTACTACAAATAAAGTATGATAATTATATCCAATGAAGTATTTTTCATGGGCAAGTAGAATAGATCAACAACATCCTCTCTTTCTTCAATTGCCGGTGATTATCGTTCAGCTGATTAAAATTTGTTATTTTTCCACACCGAAATATTGCCTGACAACTGCATTACTCATATTGGCTACTGCATTAATTTGAAAAAATGTACACAAAAAAGCACTATGGTTTCTGGATGACCTTTAATTGGTCGAAGGGTCCGTTTATTTATGGTTTTATTTATGCCTCGCTGGTTTCCTTGGTTTACCTCCTGGTCCGGAAGTATTTTAATATTCAGCTTTCATTGCCCTGGCAACCTATTTCAGTATTAGGTATTGCAGTAGCTTTTTACCTGGGGTTTAAAAACAATAGCAGTTACGACCGTACCTGGGAAGCACTGAAAATCTGGGGTGCTATTGTGAACAATAGTCGGAGCCTGGGTGCGTCGTTGGTGGCATTTGTTCAAGGTCCGGAGCAGGAAAAAATTCGTCGTGAACTGATCTATCGTCATATCGCCTGGTTGACTGCCTTGCGTTTTCAGTTACGGTTGAGTCGTGATTGGGAACATAAGGAGGAACGCATTAAGGGATTATACGCTCCTGAAATTTCGGAGGATTATTTCCGTAAACTGGATCAGGAAATTATCCGCTATATTGCAGAGGAGGAGTATCTGTCTTATAAGGGTAAAACAAATATTGCTACCCAAATTCTCCGCAAACAAACTTCCCGCATGCAGGAACTTTCTGATGCAGGCTATTTTGATTCCTTTCGTCACCTGCATATCCATCAACTGCTGAATAACCTCTACGATGAGCAGGGGAAATCGGAACGTATTAAAAACACACCATTCCCCCGCCAATATGCTTCGGCTACCTTATGGACTTCGATGATATTCGCGTTGATTGTTCCTTTTGGGATGTTGGATATTTTTAATAACCACGATAATGTTTCCTGTTTCCTGACTATTCCGATGTCGGCGTTGATTATCTGGATATTCTTTTTAATGGAGAAGATCGGTGATTATTCGGAGAATCCATTTGAAGGTACGTATAATGATATTCCGATTACGAGTATTAGCCGTTCCATTGAAATTGATTTACGGGAGATGATCGACGATGCAGATATTCCGAAGCCAATTGCAGCAGAGAACGGATTTTTGATGTAGCCGTTTCAACGATGCCCGGATGAATTACATTTACTGAAGAGAATTCGATCAGGACTGCCGGACTACTAACACCTATTTCTCATCTGTTACACTTCCGTGGTGGGTGCTTCATTCATTTCCTTTAACGCCAATAATTTTACCGCAGAAATGTAAATGGAGTTCGTGCCTCTTTTAAATATGCGCGCAAGGAATTCCAGATCGTTGGTATAATCGAGGGCTTTATCAAGAAGTGTTGTTTCAAACTTATTCCAGGGTTCATGGGAACGGGGATGTGTCTTGCGGATTTTCATAATGTCCGGCGTAAGTGATGTCCCTTTTCGGATGATCGGAATACGTGCGATGTCCTCTTCCAGTAAGGTTACGGCCTCTGCAGGAAGATGGTTGAAAACAGGTTGGATAAAAAAGGGATGTTTTTCAATGGGAGTTGTTGGTCCGAACAATGCCGGATGGTTTTGCTGAAGATATTCTTCAATTTCAAGTCGTATCCGGGAGGCAACTTCGCGGGAGATACTTCCAAACAAAGGATCCTTGAAAACAGCTGCTAACCGCTTGACTCGAGTACCGAGAAAGTAATATTGGATCATGGCCGGTGTAACATTCAATTTAAGATTCAGCAATCTGTTCATCACCATTTCTATCTCTGCTTCTTTGAGAATTTTCTTAGATGCTTCGTGTGCTGAGGTGCCGGCTTTCGAGAACTCAAGTGCCCACGCTAACATTTCCCGAACCGGAGTTTCGTTAAGGATAGCGTCACGACAAAATTCTCCGGTTACGGGATTGCACCGGTTGAGAAGGGCTTCTATGGTTGTTTGATGCATAAGTGTTGTACGTTTTGTTTTTCAGAATTGATTTTTAGTCTTCATTATCATCAAAGCGGGTTGTGTAGAGATCTTTATCCAATTCTCTTTTTTCCATGTAGTGGAGGAAATCTTTTTCAGCATTGCGTTGAATCATGTCTTCTTCGGGGTCGAATTCAATTCTCGGTGGAAGGTCCATCTTGGGAAATTTTGCAAAGCTTCTGATTCGTTGTTGTACGGTTTGTTCAATGAGTGCTCTGGTATCCTCTTCTTCTTCCGGTTGTCCGTTGAATTTCCGCAACATATTCTCTAATCGGGTATCGTCCAGCAATGGCAATGGCCGGATGCCGGAGTTGTCGCAATTTTTCAGATTCATTTCTTCGAGGTCGCCAAGGTATCGGCAAAGAAATTTCATCCTCGACTCAGCAGTTTCTGCATATGCTACCATTTGATCCAGTTCGGCAAAACGCACTTCACGAAGACGATCGATGATGCCTGTGTCGAGGTCAGGGCCGGTTGGGATATAGTGCAGTAGTTTCTTTTGTCCTTTGGTAGTTTCACGGATGATCTGTTGATCGAGCAGATCCGACTTAATCGACCTGACCACATTTTCAGAAGCACGCATGGAAGATGCAAGTTTGGATTCCGTCATGGATTCTTCTTTCAGCAACCGGATAAATTTCTCATACTGATGAATGGCAGGCTTGCTGAAATTGATGAACATTCGCGGCAGCTTCACATCTTCGCGGTGATACAGCAATATCACTTTGCCCGTATCACCATCTCTTCCTGCACGACCGATTTCCTGATAGTAATGAATCGGCGATTGAGGAATTTGTGTGTGAATAATAAAACGGATGTCCGGTTTGTCAATACCCATTCCAAGCGCATTGGTCGACACCACACATTTCCAGCGATTCTCCATCATACCTGCTTCGATGCGTTGACGCTCCGCCGCAGAGAGTCCTGCATGATACCCCGCCGAGGGAATATGATTCTGCTTTAACCAATCAGTGATCCGCACCACTTCTTTCCTCGTGCCGACATAAATTATTCCACTTCCGTCGAGACGATTTAAATGTTGTGCCAGCCAAATGAGTTTATCATCCTGGTAACTCACCCGCTGTACATAGAGCTGAAGATTCTGTCGCATCAGTTTCCCGCGGATGACACGTACCTTACCACTCATCTGTGTGGCAATGTCGCGCTCTACCACAGGTGTTGCTGTAGCTGTAGTGGCAAGAACAGGAATCTCAACAGGCAAAGTGCGTACAAGATCAATGATGCGCCGGAAAGCAGGGCGAAAATCATGACCCCAAACAGAAATACAATGCGCTTCATCCACCACTACCATCGAGAGTTTCATCTCCTTCACCGCCTTCGCCCAGGCATTACTTTCCAACCGTTCAGGAGCGATGTAGAGTATTTTTATCTTGCCATTCACTGCATCACGAAGTATCTGACTGTTTTCCGCATTGTTTTGTTCTGAATTCAGACACCGTGCAGAAATTCCCAGTGAATTGAGTTTCTTCACCTGATCTCTCATCAATGCAATTAAGGGAGAAAAGATGATCGTTGTTCCCGGAAAAGTAGCAGCCGGAAACTGATAGCAGAGGGATTTACCAAATCCTGTCCGCTCTATCAATAATACCCGCTCTCCACTCAGTACATATTGTATGGTTTTCCATTGCTCATCATGGAACTTGTCAAATCCGAATTTTTCTTTCAATAGTTTTTCTGCTTCTCTTCTGTTCATGGTTGTCGTCTTTACCGATTTCATTAATCGCGGGGCAAATGTATACTGGCCAATTCCGAATAGCCGGGAATAAACATTTATATTCGTTTGCAATCGGCTATTCTCCTAAACTACCTGACAATGCGTATGTTGAATTTCCGGCAACTGGTACTGCAGCTGAATATATTTCCGGCTTTTTGATCAGCTATCATCCTCATCTGGCATTTCTGATAACGGTTTCTTTTTATATTTACCGCATAAAATCACTTGTTATGAAAATGTCATCAGTTGTCGCTACGGGTACAAAGGCCCTTCTGTTTACTTGCTTGTTGTTTCTGGGTTCGGTTGTATTTGCACAGGACGCACCGAAGGGAATTCATTTTACAGAAGGAAGCCTGCAGGATTTAATGAAACGCTCTGCTGCAGAAAATAAACTCATCTTTATTGATGCCTACACAACCTGGTGTGGTCCCTGCAAACGGATGGCCAAGGAGGTATTTCCTGATTCAACGGTAGGCGCATTCTACAATGCCAATTTTATCAATGCAAAAATTGATATGGAAAAAGGAGAAGGACTTGAGATTGCCTCGAAGTATGAGGTGAATTCTTATCCCACCTATTTATACCTGAATGCCAGAGGTGAAGTTGTGCATCGTTCAGGAGGTAGTAAACCTGCGATTGATTTTATTGAAGACGGAAAGAATGCGCTGAACCCGGAGATGAATCTCATTGCTCTTCGGAAGAATGTATCTGTGAATACCAACGAGCCGGAGCTGCTCTACAAATATCTGCAGATGAACGAACAGGCAAATCAGGCTGTTGATCCTGCTATCCGTCAGCATGCTTTTGATTTGATTACAGAAGATAACCTGAATAATCCGTGGAGATTGAAAACAGTTTTATTCATGGGTCCCGGATTAATGGGTCTGAAAAAAGTGGAATCGTTGAGTGGGGCACTGGCAAAGACCATCGGTGAAGATTCACTTCAGTCTATTCTGGCAATCTATGGTCAATATAAAATTTATGAGGCTGCCGATTCTGAAAACAAGGAGGAATATCCGGAGTTTAAAAGAGTGTTGGGCGGATTTAAACTTACCAAAATTTCATCGGAGGAGTTGGCAAAATCGATCTGGGAACATGATCTGATGTACAATAAAAAGTGGAAGAATGCAGATTCGTATATCGGTTTAGCTAAAGCCGGAGTGAAGAAGTATTACTGGAATGAAACCAATTATCTTAACTCTATTGCCTGGGATATTTATGAGATGACAGACAATAAGGAAGATCTGAACATCGCTGATAGCTGGGCTGCCCGTTCTATTGAATTAAATGAGTCATACTACAACCTCGATACCAGAGCCTGGATCCAGTATAAGTTGGGCAATAAAGATCTTGCACTGAATCTTGCAAACAAAGCTATTGAGAAAGGTAAGACCGAGCAGGAAGATATTTCCGGAACGGAAGATTTATTGAGGAAACTCAAATAATTTATCTCTTACTTTCCTGCCCATTCAACGAAGAAACGGAATCCGTCTTCATTGAACTTTTCTTTCATATCATTTACACGTAGTCCTTCCTGCTGATGGATGTATTCCACTTCCATGGGTCCTACTTTTGCAAAAGAGTGATTGGTATGTATCAATTCACGGAACGTTCCTGTGCCGGGATGATATCGGTTGACAATCGCTACAATTTCCTTTGATGCATCCGGTGTCATTACTTCAATGTCAGCAGTACCGTAAAGAATAAGTACAGGTTTTCCGAAGGAGGCCCATCGTGCAGTCAGATTAACTGTGTTCAGATCCCAGAATACAGATGCATCTCTGCCAAATAATCTTCTTCCTCCGTCGTATTGGAGATCTTCCCGCATTATTCGCTCATAGCTGGTGTCGATCTTGCAAACTTCACGTGGCAGTTTTTTATTCTCCATCAGCTCAAATAACAAACGATGATATTTCCGCACCTTTTCTTCATTCTCGATATAGTCGGCGCCGAGATTCGGATTCTGATAGCGGATCATCTGTATGAGATATTCAAACCATGGTTCGTGACTGGTACCATACGCTGCAATGCCTCCGGTAATTTTGTTTTTATCGAGTAAGGGTGCAACTATACCACCTAACGAATGCCCATATACGAAAACCTTTTCTTTTTTCACTTCAGGGAGAGAGTGCAGGTAGTCGAGTCCCGACTCAAATCCCTTCGCTTCCGTGAGCAGATCCATGTCTTCGCAAATGGTCGGTCCGTCTGATTCCCCAATACCCGGTTTTTCAATGCGTAGCACGATATAGCCATTCGCAGCCAGTCCTTCGGGGATGCGTCGGTATGGATGCCATTCGGGAAGGTCACATACTGCACTGCATGTATATCCCTGAATAAACAATACAGCAGGGAAGGGACCTGTTCCGGAGGGCATGTTCAGTATTCCTCTTAAACGATTTTTCCCAAAGGGGACGGTCACGTAGCGGGTACTTCCGGCAGCTGGTTTTTCTTCCGGTTTAGCTTGTGCAATTCCTTTTACGGTGCGTTTCTTTCCTGAACGGTAGATGTTGTAACGAACAGCAAATCCTTCCGGAATGTAAAGTTTACTTAGCTCGGCAGTAGTGCGTACAATTGAATCGTTTACGCTGAGCAGGATGTCGCCGACAGCAATATCTGTCCGTGCGATGGTTCCCTCGGGCAGAATTTTGTCGATGAGCAGTCCGGCGTTGAGACCGGTTGCTTTTTTTACAGAGTCGTTGATCGCAGTGATCGCAACTCCATGGTAGATTTTACGCGGGAGTTGTTGCGCCCTGACCGTCAATTGCAGCAATACAGGCAGGACCAAAAGAAGGAGCTTTTTGAACATATTTCAAAAATACCTGCTTTTGGTGGCTGTTCAAATAAAAATCGACAGACCGTAGCTTCGGGTCGATGAATCAGAGGAAAGGAGCCTTAAAATGCTGAGGAAGGCGTCCGGCTGTACCTGCAAAAATATGACCGAACCATCCTTTTTTTCTTATCCATTTCCGGTGTTGAAAATTCCCGTCTACGGGTAGTCAGGGCTTACAGAAGGATTTCACTTTTTTATATCTTCATCACCCCAACTATCCTATGACAAATCAATCCAAACCCTCCTCCGGCGCTTCCCTGCCGATCCTGATCTCCGTATTCTTCTTCTGGGGCTTCGTGGCAGCCAGTAATGATATTCTGATTCCGGTGTTTAAAGAAAAACTGAACCTGGAACAATGGCAAAGTCAGATGATCTCCTTTGCATTTTATGTGGCATATACGGTCGGTTCGTTGATTTATTATTTTATCTCCAAAGCTACCGGAGGTGATCTGTTAAACCGCATGGGTTATAAAAACGGAATTGCACTCGGACTCGTGATTTCAGCATTAGGAACCTTGTTGTTTTACCCGGCAGCGGAGTCATCCAGTTTTGGGTTGATGATTTCCGGGTTGTTTATTGTTGGATTGGGTTTCTCCCTGCAACAAACCGCCGCAAATCCATTAGCCATCACTATCGGCGATCCGAAGAAAGGCGCACAACGGCTGAGTCTGGCCGGAGGTATTAATAATATCGGCACCACCATTGGACCCATCATTGTGAGCTTTGCCATCTTCGGTTCACTGGCTGCCGGTGCAAAACTTGATTCATTATCTGCAGTGAAAACACCGTACCTGATTCTGGGTGCAGCTTTCCTCGTTGTGGCCGTATTGTTTCGATTCTCCTCTCTTCCCAATAAAATTGAACACGAAGACAATGTGCCCGACGCATCTAACGGTACCGGAGATACGAAATCTGCACTTTCCTATCCGCAGCTTGTATTGGGGATGATCGCTATCTTCCTCTATGTTGGTGTAGAAGTTTCTACTGCATCAAATCTGCCGGAGTACATGCGTGTACACCTTAATACGCCAACCTCCGAAATTGCACCGTATGTTTCCCTCTTCTGGGCAAGTCTGATGATTGGTCGCTGGACCGGTGCAGTAGGAGCATTTGATCTGAAAGCAGATGTAAGAAAAATGCTGAATTTTATTTTACCCTACGCGGCATTCGGGGTATTTCTCTTCGCTAACCGTGTAGCCAACCATGATCTGACGCCGTTCTATGTATATGCATTTGTAATTATTGCCATCATCATTGCTGATATCATGAGCAAGGGAAATCCTGCACGACAGCTGATGATTTTTTCAGGTTGTGGAATAGCAGCATTGGTGATCGGGATGATGACAGAAGGCCTGACAAGCGTATATGCATTTATCAGCGTCGGACTCTTCTGCAGTACGCTCTGGCCTTGCATTTTCACGCTTGCTATAGCAGGATTAGGGAAGCATACCAATGAAGGCTCCGGTTTCCTGATTATGATGATCATGGGCGGTGGATTCGTTAGCTTGTTCCAGGGTTGGCTGGCTGCTGATGATCTGCTTGGCATACGAATGAGTTACCTTGTTGGTGTAATGTGCTTTGTTTATCTCGCCTGGTATGGATGGAAAGCAAAGCAAATACTCGCAGCCCGTGGAATTCACTATGACAAAGCCGGTTCGTCTCACTAATAACTAATTCTACTGATGCTATGAAACTGCTACGTCTGGTTCTGATTATATCGCTGCTGAGTTTATACAATGTTGGAAGCAGTTATGCGAAAACATCTTTGAAGTTGATTCCACTTCCGCAAAGTATAGAGTACAAGCGTGGATATTTTACTGCCGGAAAAGAAGTGAAGATAGTAGCTGCTAATGCAGATGCACGTCTGACAGCTGAATTGCTGAATGGATGGCTGAAACAAACTTTAGGATATACCTTACCGATAGTAGAACAATGTACACGGGAGGAAAAATTCATTGCAATATCGCTGATTCCTTCCGATTCGTCAGAGCAGTACAGACTCATTATCGGGAAAACTTCGGTATTGCTGGAGGGCGGGAGAGCAGGATTGGTTCGCGGCAGCAGTACATTGTTGCAGTTAATGTATCATGCTCAGATGCAACAATCGAAGAAAGGCGCGAGAATTCCATGTGTGGTGATTCATGACCAACCGGAGTTTTCATACAGAGGTGTTCACCTGGATGTATGCCGTCATTTCTTTCCGATCGCTTTTGTGAAAAGATATATCGATCAGCTGGCGCTACATAAGATGAATACCTTTCACTGGCATCTGACAGACGATCAGGGTTGGAGGATAGAAATTAAAAAGTATCCGAAGCTGACATCTGTTGGTGGTTGGCGCAATGGTAGTATGGTTGGTCCTTATCGGAATCAGCAGTTTGATACATTACGATACGGAGGATTTTATACGCAGAACGAAATTCGTGAAGTGG
>JBIIRF010000232.1:0-4507 GCA_044341715.1 Bacteroidia bacterium
TCTCGATCAGCGTTTAATGGCTGGTGCAATCGATGCAGTTTCTCGTTTTGGTGTGCAGTTTTCTTCTTCCAGATCGTATTTGTCTTCTCCGTTGTATGGTGAACTCGAAGAACGTCTTGCTAAAATCTTTAATGCTCCTGCTGCTGTTTTTAATACCACTACGCTTGGTCATTTAAGTAATCTGCCTATCCTGATTGGTGATGATGATGCCATAATTCTTGATGTGAGCGTGCATTCAAGTGTTCAGATGGCCGTTGCACTATTGAAGGAAAGAAATATTACTACTGAAGTAATTCGTCATAATCGTTTGGATATCCTGGAGGATCGGGTGAAGCAACTGAGCATGACGCATAAAAAAATCTGGTACCTTTCAGATGGTGTCTATTCGATGTTCGGCGACCTCGCTCCGGTGAAGGAAATTGTTGAACTCATGGATCAGTATGAGCAATTGCACCTTTATATCGATGATGCGCATGGAATGAGCTGGGCCGGTGATAACGGCTCTGGTTATGTGATGTCACAGGTGAAGTTTCATCCGCGTATGTACCTGAGTACTTCGCTCGGAAAAGCTTTCGGTGCAAGTGGCGGTGTGATGGTGTTCCCTAACGATGAAGAATATCGTCGGGTGCATGATTATGGTAAAACTTCTATCTTCTCAATTCAGGTGCCTCCGCCGGTGCTGGGTGCTGCTGTGGCTTCTGCTAAAATTCACCTCTCGGCTGATATCTATTCTTTGCAGAAACAATTGCAGGAGAAAATCAAATTCTTTAACCAAACAGCCAGTTTACTTGAGTTGCCAATGTATTCCAATAATATCTCCCCGGTGAAGTTTATCTGCCTGGGGAAACCTACTATGGGATATAATATGGTGAGCCGGTTGATGAATGCCGGCTATTATGTGAATCTCTCTGTTTTCCCGAGCGTTTCCTATAACAATACCGGTATGCGTATCCCACTCTCTCTTCATATGACGAAGGAGGATATCGAAGGCCTGTTAAACGAGATCGCTACACAGATGCCGGTTGCCTTCAAAGAAACCGGTTCATCACTAAAAGAGGTGACAAGGTTCTTTAAGCTCGATAAGAAAGAGAAGGTGAAGGGTTGAGGTCAATCGACTGAAAATCAGAAAAGCTGAAAATCAATGAAACCGGTAGTGGCGGCTTTTTATGGCCATTCACAAATCTTCCAGAAATTTGCCAGTATTTGAAATGTGGTCTCAAATTGATTGATATCCACCGGTTTAAGTATGTACCCGGCAACGTTCAATCGATAAGCCTCAGCACGATCAGCGTCGTCGTTGGAGGTTGTCATTACAAATACACTGATGGAGCATAATTTCTCGTCTTCCCGTAATTCCTTTAAAAACTCGAGTCCGTTCATGCGGGGCATGTTGATGTCGAGCAGAATTACATTTGGTAATGGGTCTGAGATGCTCTTCCCATTCTCTCCCCGAAGAAGTTCCAGTGCTTCTTCACCATTGGAGGCATGTAGAATATTGTTAGTAATGTTGAGGCGTTTGATTACTCTCTCAATTACCATTTTGTCTACATGGTCATCTTCAATGTGGAGGATCGTTAGTGATCTTTCACTCATGTTAGATGTTTGTTGTTTTGACGTGAAACTACTTCCGTCAATTTCCGTAAACAATCATTATACTAGTGCCTTTCGGCGGTGGTCAAATGTATAACTATTTCTATCAATCGAAAAGCAATAATATTAGATAGTATGATCGGTGCGATTAAAAACATCTATAAAATGACCGAAAGGTACCATCAGCAAATACCCGCTGATGACCTTATCGCTCGTCAGCGTTACAGACTGTTTCGTACAACTACAATCACTGCCGGATTGGTTATTTTCTATGCTTTTGTTCAGGCGTTGTTCATTGTGAAAGTGGGTAATTTTTCGGGAATATTAATAGGATTTCTTGATTTAGTCCTAGTCGTAAACTTCTTTGCATTGCCTTATCACAAGAACCATAAACTGGCTTACTATGTGATTGTTCTTGCGGCATTTAGTACGTTGCATATTATCTCTTATTACTCTGGTGGTATCCGTGCCTCGGCTATCATGTATATGGCGGGTACCATGCTGCTGGGGTATATGCTGTTGGGAAATATAGCAGGTCGTATCGTCTTTGGTCTGATTGCGGTGAATGTGATCTTTTTCTGGTATATCACGGAGCATACTGACTGGATTTCGAATGTGCTGATCGGTGATTCTCCGGAGATGATCAATTTCGATTACCTCTCTACTTTCTTCCTGGCTATGCTGATCCTCTCTGCGCAGATGAATTACCTGGAGAGCGGTAAAAATGTGGTGATCGAACGTATTACGGAGCAACGAAACGAGTTGCGGGAGATGAACCGTGAGTTGAAAAAATTGTCTATCGTGGCTTCAAAGGCGGATAATGCTATCGTGATTACAGATAGTAATGGCGTGGCCGAATGGGTGAACGATGGATTTGTTCGTCTGACCGGTTACTCGTTTGGTGAGGTGATTGGAAAACGTACGGTGGATGTGCTTCACGGTAAAGGAACTGATCCGGAAGTGAAGCAGCAACTATTGGAGGCGATCAGTGCGCATCAGCCATTTTCCGGTGAATTGCTGAAGTATAAAAAAGATGGTAGCCCTTTCTGGACGCAGATTACCATGACGCCGATTACGTCGGATGATGGTACTGATGAAGAAAGATTCATATTTATCGAGAGTGATATCTCTCCTCGTAAACTGGCGGAGGAGAAGATGAATCAGTACATGAAGAATCTGGAGAAAACAAACTCCGAATTGGATAAGTTCGCGTATGTGGTTTCGCATGATCTGAAGGCTCCGTTGCGTGCAATCGGTAACCTGACAGGCTGGATTGAGGAGGATATGGGTGAGCGTTTGCCGGAGGAAGTTCGTACGCATTTCAATACGATTAAAGGTCGTGTGGTGCGGATGGAGGGCCTTATCAATGGTATCCTCGATTATACAAAGGCTGCGAAAAAGGGCGGCGAGTTACTTTCTTTCCCGGTGGATGAACTGGTGCGTGAAACTATCGATCTGATTGATCCGCCTGCTTCTGCTGTTATTAATGTGCGGGATGAAATGCCGGTGATGAAGACAGAACGTGTGAAGCTGCAGCAGATTTTCCTGAACCTGATTCATAATGCAGTAAAGTATAACGATAAGGAGGATATTCAGATTGATATCGGCTGCGAAGATGCCGGTGCTAACTGGAAGTTCTTTGTGCGTGATAATGGTCCGGGTATCGAGCCGAAGTACCACGATAAAATTTTTGTGATTTTCCAGACATTGAATGCGCGTGATGAAGTGGAGTCGCGTGGTGTGGGTCTGGCTATCGTGAAGAAAATTATCGAGGAAGAGGGTGGTAAAATCTGGGTGGAGTCGGAGAAAGGTAAGGGTGCAAGTTTTTGTTTTACCTGGCCGAAAGTGAAGAAAGTGACGGTGGAGGATGCCGTTTTTTCTGCCGTTGAAATGGCGTAACATGTATTCGTTTTCTTCGTTTAAGTTGGAAACGATTGTTACATGAAACCAAAATCAGAAGCTGAAATTAAACAACAACTGGAGTCTTGCGTTCGTGAGATGAATGCTTTGTTGCTGGAACTTGATCCGGCTGATCGCTTGCGTTTTGTGAATGAAATTTTTGTTCGTTTGTTGCCCGACCGGAAGAAGACTTCTTCGTCAAATGAAAAACTGGCGGCGAAGCATCGTAAACCATTGGCCGGACTTACCGAAACGCAAATGCAGTTGGTGAAGCGCTTGTCGGATGCAACGGATGCGCTGTCTGATTTAGATGGAGACCACCGCGCCTGATTCCTGATACGGTGCAGCTTTCCTGAGAAATAATTGCATCGCCTCTTTCTCTCTTTCGTTTAGTTGATAGCGGATGCGTTGTGTTAAATATTCCAGTACGTTGGCGTAGGGATAGTTGACTTGTAATTCTTTACTCGTTTCCGGAATTGATTTAATGCCAATGGAAAATAATTGGTTTAATTTTTCAATGGCTGTTGGTGCAATCAGTTTGTTGCTGACCCATGCGGCAAATACAAAAGGTAGTCCGGTATGTTCTTTCCACGCTGCGGCGAGATCATAACAGTAGTTGTATCGATGGCGGTGTTCGAGTGCTTTGTCGCCGATTATTACGGCTGCTCCGGTTTTATCTGCATTTGAAAAATCGTGATTGGGCACCTGGGGTATCCATTGGGGAGAAATTTTCCAGTGTTCATCTGCAAGTATGCGGGCAAGCAATACAGAGGTTCGTGATTCGAGGTCGAGTTGAATATGGGTGATCTCGTTTATCTCGCGCTGGCTGACTAGCAATACAGAATCTACTGCTCCGTCAGCTGCTATACAATAATCGGTGATGATGTGCGATTCCTGTAGCCGGGGAATCATGGCTACCGGTATTAATCCGATGTCGGTTTTGTCTTCGATGAGCTTTTGTGCACATACGGATGGAATGTCAGTCTCTATCCGGAATGTTTTATCATCGGGACTCAGT
>JBIIRF010000233.1:0-4506 GCA_044341715.1 Bacteroidia bacterium
TCTTTTTTACATTACTTTTTAATCACTTTTTTTCACTAACCAGATACAATCCAACAAACGTAATCATTCCGTTCACGAGCAGCAGTTCATATCCGAATTTAAATCCATTGAACCATTCTGCAGCATTTTCAGCCAGGAACCAGGTGATCAGGGGAGCGATGAGACATACAACAGGAACAAGTTCCTCTCTCAGTTTTGCTTTCATCAATACTCCAAAAGCGAAGAGTCCAAGCAATGGACCATAGGTGTAACCTGCAAGTTTCAGAATAAGATCGATGATGCTTCGGTTATCAATCCAGTGAAAGATTAGCACACAAAGTAAAAACACAGCTGCAAACGCCAGGTGTACACGGCGACGAACTGCAGTCTGCTGATCCTCGCTTAAATCCGGATTCCTGCGGATACCTAAAATATCGAGACAAAACGAAGAAGTCAGCGCAGTGATGGCGCCATCTGCCGAAGGGAACAATGCACTGATCAACGCAATGATAAAAACCAATCCCAT
Source organism: Bacteroidia bacterium (assembly GCA_044341715.1). GTDB lineage: Bacteria > Bacteroidota > Bacteroidia > AKYH767-A > OLB10 > JAJTFW01. Next base: position 506 of record JBIIRF010000233.1, read on the forward strand.
CACAGGAGGAAAATGCTGCATCGCCAATGTCGGGAAGAGATCATCTCCTTTGAGTCCGAGTTGATAGTGGGTATTATAGAGATACAATACACCACCGAGGAACAGAAACAAGAAGTTAACGAAAATCAGAATCACACTCAACGTCACTACATTCTTCTGCGAATCGGCGAGTGTTTTTACACTGATATTTTTCTGCATCATCTCCTGATCGAGACCGGTCATGGTCAAGGCGATAAATGCGCCGCCCAGGAGATGTTTCAGGTAATGAGCAGGACTATTCAACTCCGTCACCCACAACTTCGTATAACCGGCATTCTGCATCCCATTCCAGGCTTCACTGAAACTCAAATCGAGGTGCTGCAGTACATACACCACACAAGCGATCAGTCCACCCAGCATAAATGTTGTTTGCAACGTATCGGTCCACACAATCGTTTTCACTCCACCCTTGAACGTATAAGCGAGGATCAACAGAAGTATAAAGATGGCAGAAACCACAAAGGGCACATTCAGTTGATTCATCACCAGCTCCTGCAGTACCCGAATCACCAGATAGAGACGCGCAGTAGCACCTACAGTACGGGAAACAATAAACAACAAAGCCCCTGTTTTATAACTCACCATTCCAAAACGCTGCTGCAGGTAATGATAAATCGACGTCAACTGCAACCGATAATACAGCGGCAAGAGAATATACGCCACCCCCATATAACCGATAAAATACCCGAAAACCACCATCAGGTACGACATCCCCGACGCGGCCACCGTACCGGGAACCGAGACGAAAGTCACCCCGGAAAGGGAAGTGCCGATCATCCCAAAAGCCACAATATACCATGGCGAATTTTTATTTCCCAGGAAGAACGCCTGATTTCCGGCACCGCGGGCGGTATACCAGGAAATCCACAGTAAAACAAGGAAATAGAGGGCAATAAGGGTAACAATGAGCGCTGGAGACATAGTTTTATCAGGTAGAACAAAGAAAAGATGCAAATAAAACCAATCAACCGACCGATTTAGTTTTTTTGAACAATGCCACTTTCGTAATTTTGTACAAATCCATTCCCCTTGCAAAACCCCTCCAGCATTCTCGACGAAGCCATTGAAGCATTTTCCCAGCTACCCGGGATCGGTCAAAAGAGTGCCTTACGCATGGTGTTACATCTCCTGAAAACACCGGCAGAGAACGTAGAACATTTTGGAGAAGTACTGATTCGCCTCCGCAAGGAACTTCGCTATTGCCGAAATTGTCATAACATCTCGTCTGAAGAACTTTGCAGCATTTGCACCGATCCTAAACGCGATCCACAACTTGTTTGTGTGGTAGAAGATATCCGCGATGTGATGGCTATCGAGAACACAAGCTCCTACAAAGGCCTCTACCACGTATTGGGCGGACTCATCTCCCCTATGGATGGTATTGGTCCCTCACAGCTCAATATTGAGAGTTTATGCGAGAAAACGGGTCGCGGAGAAGTGCAGGAAGTCATTGCAGCATTGAGTACGACGATGGAAGGAGACACAACTTTATTCTACCTGTACAAGAAATTAAAGCCATTCGACGTTAAGATATCCACCCTTGCACGCGGCGTAGCCATTGGCGGGGCATTGGAATATGCAGACGAGGTCACTCTGGGACGATCCATCATCAACCGTGTTCCTTACGATAACCAACTCATCAAATAGCGCGAACAGGTCTATCCGGCATGAAACTCAGCATCATCATTGTCAACTATAACGTCCGCTACTTCCTGGAGCAATGCCTGCAATCGGTACGCAAGGCAGTACAGGGGATCGATGCTGAAGTATATGTAGTTGATAACACCAGCAGCGACGGCAGCGTTGAGATGGTGCGTGAATTATTTCCGGAAGTACATCTCATCGCCAACACGGAGAATCTGGGATTCAGCAAAGCTAACAACCAGGCTATCCGAAAATCGAAAGGAGAGTATGTGCTGCTACTAAATCCTGACACGGTTGTAGAAGAATCTACCTTTCGTAAAGTAGTGCAATTCATGGATGCTCATCCGGAAGCCGGTGGTTTAGGTGTACACATGATCGACGGCAAAGGAAACTTTCTTCCTGAATCGAAACGCGGACTCCCTACTCCACTTGTTGCGTTCTATAAGATCTTCGGGCTCTCTGCACTTTTTCCAAAATCCAAAATATTCGGACGCTATCATCTCGGATATCTCGACAAGCAACAAACGCATGAAGTAGATGTACTCAGCGGTGCATTTATGCTGATGAGGAAAGCAACGCTCGATAAAGTCGGACTTCTGGATGAAGATTATTTCATGTACGGAGAAGATATCGATCTCAGTTACCGGATCACAAAAGGCGGATATAAAAACTACTACTTCCCTGAAACGAGTATCATTCACTACAAGGGCGAGAGTACTAAGAAAAGCAGCGTCAACTATGTTTTTGTGTTCTATAGAGCGATGGTCATATTCGCCCGCAAACACTTTGCACCCGGAGGCGCAGCTCTCTTCGCCTTTCTCATCAACATGGCCATCTGGTTGCGTGCCGGGATCGCCATCGTAAAGCGATTCATAGAACGTATCTGGTTGCCCATTGCTGACGGAGCTTTGATTTACCTCGGGATGGTAGCTATTAAAAATTACTGGTCCATCAACCAGCAGGTAGCACAATATCCACCGTTTTTCATGAATGTGGTTGTACCCATTTACATTGGTGTATGGATCATCTCTGCGTATCTCAGCGGAGGTTATGACCAACCGATTCGTATTTCCAGAATGATCAGAGGACTGCTTACCGGCACTGTTGTTATTCTGGTTGGATATGCGTTATTACCGGAAACATTACGCTTCAGCAGAGCGTTGATATTGTTCGGTACTGCCTGGGCCAGTTTATCGATCACCCTCACCCGACTTGCCCTACACTTCTCCGGTTTCCGACGCTATAAATTTGCAGACAGTATTCGCAAGCGGCTATTGATTGCAGGAGATGCTGACGAAGCACAGCGCATTCTATCGCTCATTATGATCAGCGGCTCCAACACCAACTTTGTAGGATATGTAGCCGGGGAGAAAACTACTAACGGCAAGGAACATCCGTTATCCGGACATTATCTCGGAAAACCGGATGGACTAGCCGACATGATCAGTATGTATGAGGTAAACGAAGTTATTTTTTGTGGCAAGAATCATCCTTCGGGAGAGATTATTTCACAGATGCTGCGTATAGGCCGTCCAGACGTAGAAATAAAAATCGCACCACCTGAGAGTTTATTCATCATCGGCAGCAACAGCATACACGAGCGTGGAGATCTTTATTTTGTCGATGTTCCCTCTATTAATAACCCGATCAACAGACGCAATAAACGGCTCTTTGATATCAGCATGAGTCTTTTCTTTCTACTCACCTCTCCGCTAATATTTCTTTTCACCGAAAACAAGCCAGGATTTTTCGCCAACATCTTCAACGTATTGTTTGGAAAAAAAAGCTGGGTAGGACGCGATATCCAACGCGATAAAATTTTCAAAGGATTAAAGCCAGGCGTATTGAGTCCATCCGTAATGGCCGGAGAAAGCGCCCAGGATCCGACAGTCAGGGAGCGACTCAATCTTTTATACGCCAAAGATTTTAAAGTATGGAATGATTTGAAGATTGTGATGGGGAATGTGGGATTATTGGGAAGTTAACAATTGGCACAGCTTCACATCTAATTTCAGTCATCAACAAATCTTCCTGACATATTTTTTTTGAATCAAAAAATTTGCCGTAATAAAATCAGCAGCTATCACATCATCTACGAAAATCAGTTTCATCGCTTTTATACGTGTCCCCAATTTATTCGATTGTTGAATGGTAAAATCCAGAACGCGCTATTTAGATTCACAGGAAAAAACAGGTATTGTCCACCACTCTCCTTACTTATTAAAGCAACCTGAACTCTCCAAAAAGCTATCACAATCATCTGTATTACCGCTACTTACAAACTAGGCGTTGCAACCTTTTTTTCCGGATTTCGTTGA
>JBIIRF010000021.1:0-14074 GCA_044341715.1 Bacteroidia bacterium
TATAGCGTTACAATTACAGATGCCAATGGATGTATTCAGAATGATTTTGCAGTTGTTACTGATCCGGGTGCATTCACCGCAACAGCAATTGGTTTTGATGTAACCTGTGCCGGATTAAATAATGGAGTGATTGATTTGGTTGCATCCAACGATACTTCGTCCTTTAATCCCGGAGTATTGATTTCTGAGTTTTTAGCAAATCCAGCCGGAACAGATTCTTCGAAAGAATGGGTAGAGTTGATCGCGACAAAGAATATCAACTTTTCATTAACACCATACACTGTAATTGTAGCCAATAACGGTACTGCAACTACAAAAGGATGGGTGCAAGGAGGTGTTGCTTCAGCTACCACCAATGGCACCTACGCATTCCAAATCAGCACCGGATCGGTAGTTGCAGGAGAAGTGTTCTATGTAGGCGGATCAAATATGAATGTGACCGGAAGAAAACTGAGAACAATTGATGTTTCTACAACCGGTGGTGACGGAGGAATTGGTACAGCTACTACAGGTGGTATAATCGGCAATGGAACTACTAATGCAGATGGTATTGCAGTGTTCAATTTACCGGTATCGTCGCTTGATTCCAATACAGTTCCTGTAGATGCAATATTCTATGGTTCAGGAATAGGTACAGCTGTTGTTAATGGAGGTGCTGATGGATTTACATTACCGGTAAACGACCGATACAATGGTGGACGTTTACAATCAACAAGTTTCAGAGCAGTAGATCCAGGTGCATTATCAGTGAAAGCAACTGGTTCATTTAATAAACTGAATGGAACTTACAGCCCGATTCGTACATGGGCAACGGATACAATTATCACAGGAGCATCTTCATCAGTAACATTACTTACCGGCAATACTTACTTATGGTCAAACGGAGCAGTAACGGAAGATCTTAACGGACTTTCTGCAGGTACCTCGACTGTAACTATAACGTCACCAACCGGCTGCACAGCAACTGCTTCGGCAACAATTAATGCTCCAGTAGCACTTGTCGTTACTGAGCAGATATTTGATGTAACCTGTTTTGGTTTTTCAGATGGTAGTATAGACCTCACCGTTAGTGGAGGAACAGCTCCTTATACTTATTTATGGAATGATGCGGATGTAAACGAAGACAGAAGTGGTTTGCCAACCGGTTTATATTCAGTTGTAGTAACTGATGCCAACGGATGTACATTTATCGGTTCTTACCAGGTTGATCAGCCAAATGATATTTCGTACACCACAGTTGTAACTAATCCTTCCTGCTTCGGAGCATCAGATGGAGCAATTGATCTTACTATTTCAGGTGGAACTGCTCCTTATTCTGTTGATTGGTCGAATGGAGATCTTACAGAAGATATTTTCAATCAGCCAGCCAGTTTCTACTTCTTCAATATTCTGGATGCGAATGGATGTGTATCTGGCGGATTGGAATTCATCAATGATCCTGCACAAATTATCATTACAGGATTCACACCAAACACCGGAGGTTCTGGTGTTCAGGTGACAATCACAGGAAGTGGATTTACGGGTGCAACAGATGTAAAATTCAATACGACATCAGCAGCAGGATTTACAGTAATCAACGATTTTCAAATAAATGCGATTGTACCACCAGGAGCAAGCGTTGGATTTATTTCAGTATATACGAGTCCGACTTGTTTCAGTACTTCGGTTGATACATTCTTCTACAATCCTATAGCTTGTGTACCTCCAACGATCAGTGCAACTTCAACACCTGCTTCTTGCCAGGGTGCTTCTGATGGTGCAATAGATCTTACCATTAGTGGAGGAATTACTCCTTACTCAGTATTATGGAGCAATGGTGCTAATTCTGAAGATCTTGCTGGTATTACTGCTGGGGTTTATTCAGTAATCGTTACTGATGCAGCTGCTTGTCCTGACACACTTCAGGTAACAGTAACTGAACCTTTGGCTATTAGTTTGAATGCGGTCATTGACAGTGTAGGCTGCAATGGCGGAGCAAACGGATCAATTGATCTGAGTGTTTCAGGCGGAACTGCTCCGTATACTTATCTCTGGAGTACATCTGCGATCACTGAAGATATTTCCGGATTAACAATCGGTAATTATACTGTATTGGTACTCGATGCCAATAACTGTGCTGCAAACGGATCGTTTGATGTCTTTGAACCTGCTGTTTTACAGTTGAGTCTCTCAGGTGTAAATCCAAATTGTGCGGGACAAGCAAGTGGAAGTATTACTACAACAATAACCGGAGGAACACCACAGTTTTATTTTAATTGGAGCAACGGTGCAACCACTGCGAATCTCAATGGAGTTCTCGCCGGAAGTTATGTAGTTACTGTGACCGATACTAACGGTTGCGTAGCTACTGATTCCATGATGCTGATCGACCCGGCACCATTTACAATTAGTTTGGTTTCATCAACTGATCCAACATGCTTCGGAACTGCCACTGGTGCAATTGATATTGCTGCATCAAATGATCCTTTAACTCCACCTGCTAATCCGGGATTGTTGATTTCAGAGTTTCTTGCTGATCCAACAGGTACCGATAACCCATTTGAGTGGGTAGAATTAGTTGCGACAAAACCAATCGATTTCAGCGTCACACCATATACAGTAGTATTCACCAATAATGGAATTGCAACAACAAAAGGATGGAGAGCTGGAGGTATATTGTCTTATGCATTCCAGATTAGTTCAGGTGTTGTAAATCCAGGTGATGTGTTCTATGTTGGCGGATCATCTATGGCACCAACAGGAACAAAACTTCGTGTAATTGCTACCAACACTACTGCCGGTGATGGATTCGGAAATGTGAATGCAGGTTTAGGTAACGGAGGTGCGAATGCAGATGCGATTGGTGTATTTGCAACACCATCTTCATTAATAGACTCTACCACTATTCCTGTAGATGCCATCTTCTTTGGAAGTGGAATCGGTGCTGCAGTGGTAAACGCAGGTACTGCAGGATATACCTTGCCTGTAAATGATTTGTATGGTGGTGGATTATTACAATCAACCTCTTTCCTTGCGCCAAACAGTGTTCAGGGCTCATCATTCAGAGCAACCGGAGCCTTTAATATTGGTTCGGGAGTATATACAGCAAGAAGCTGGGCTTTGAATACAACCTTTACTGATGGTACAACAGCGATTGCAGTTACACAGAGTAATTCTTATTCATGGTCAAATGGAGGTACTACACAGGATTTAAGTGGAATTACAGCTGGAACATATACAGTAACGGCAACGAATAGTGCAGGATGTACAGCGACATTATCTTTAACTTTAAATCAACCCAATGACTTAACTGTAACAGGATTTACTCCTTCAAGTGGAAATGCAGGTACACCTGTTATCATTTCCGGAACCGGATTTACGGGTGCAGATCAGGTATTGTTTAACGGAACCAATGCTGCATTTGTAGTGGATAATGACGGACAAATTTCCACAACTGTTCCTGCAGGAGCAACTACCGGAAGTATTACCATTATTAACGATGGTTGCGATACAGTTGTAACCGGAACCCCATTCACTATTTCAACCAACGTTGTACTGAATCTGACGATGTTGATTGAGGGTATGTATGACGGAGCGGGTGGTCTGGTACCGGCCTTGTCAAATTCTGGTGTAGGCTTAAGCAGCACAGAGTGTGATACGATCATAGTAGAGCTGCGAGATCAGACAAGCCCGACAACAGTTCTGGCAACAGGAACAGCAGTATTGGGCACCAATGGTCAGGCGAGCTTCACCTTCCCTGCAAGCATCAGCGGAGCTACCGGATATATCGCGGTATTCCACCGGAATGCAGTACAAACATGGTCAGATCTGGTAACGTTCAGTGGTGTTACGAATTACGACTTCACCACAGCTGCAACGCAGGCATTCTCCTCAAATCAGCGCGAAGTATCGCCTGGCGTATGGGCGATGTATAGCGGCGACCTTTCGCCACAGGATGAAGTGGTAGATATTTTTGATGTCATCCCTATGGATAATGATGTAATTAACTTTGCTTTCGGTTATACGCCAACAGATTTAACAGGAGATGGAGTTGTAGATATCTTTGATGTTATAATATTGGATAATAATGTGATTAATTTTATATCATCAATCCATCCTTAACCCTGAAATTATTGAACAAAAAGGGGGGTGTAAATTTATTTACACCCCCCTTTTTTTATTACTATAGGAAATAATTTTATACGATCTTTTGTTCTAAAGCAACAGAGATAGCTTCAGTGGCAGAATGTACGTGTAGTTTCTCATAGATTTTTTTGAAATGAGAGTTTACTGTATGCCAGCTAATCCCACAGGCATCTGCAATCATTTTGTAACTGGAGCCTTTAACAAGATGAGATAAAATTTCGAGCTCTCTGGGTGTAAGATCAAACTCTTCGTTTCTTCTTTTATTTTGTGGCGGACGTTGAAATGCTTCTAATACTTTTTTAGCAACGGAGGGAGTCATTGGGGCACCACCCTCCATTACATCTCTTATTCCTTCGATAAGTTTTCCGGGGGAGGTTTTTTTAAGAAAGTAACCATGTGCTCCTGATTTTACGGCTTCAAAGATTTTCTCATCATCTTCAAATACAGTTTGCATTAATACCATGATTCCTGGCACTGAGCGACGAATTAATTTTAATCCTTCAATTCCATTTAATCCCGGCATGTCGATGTCCATTAAAACAACATCAGGTTTAGCATCTTTCACTTTATCAATAATGTTATTGCAATTCTCAAAAGTACCGACACATTTCATGTCATCGAATTGATTAATCAGCAACTGAAGACTTTCTAAACGTCCTCTGTTGTCATCGAAAACCATTACTTTAATCATTGTTTTATTTTTTAAGAAAGAATATAACAAGATATTCTTTGATATTTTAATGTTAAGTTATAACTGAATATTAAACAAAGTTATGGAACTTTTAGCATTTAATCTCACTATTTTTAGTGGTCATAATCTGAATTCAAGAGTGACAGACGTACCTTTTCCAATTATTGAATCTACATTGAACATTGCTTCCAGTTCTTCTGCCCTTTTCTTCATATAAATCAAACCATTTCCGCTGGCGTTCTTAGGGTCAAATCCCTGCCCATCATCACTGATAATAAGTTTGACCAGATGTTCATTTACTACCAAATCAATCCACACATTTTTGCAATTTGCATACTTAATGATATTATTAATACTCTCTTTGTAGATCATATATAGATTTTTCCGCTGCTTCATGCCGATCTTCAGGCTTTTGGCATTTTCGTCAAAGTTCAAATGGAGTTTCATGGAAGAAGTTGTCCCGATTGTTTCAGCTGCCAATGTTCTCATCTTTACAATGATATTCTCAAACTTGTCGTTTTTTGAATCGATCATCCAGACAATATCAGACATCGCTTCCTGAGAAATTTGCGTGTATTCACTGATTTTATTAAGAACTGGTAAAATTCCTTCCTTGTTTTTGTGAATGCTTTCTTTGGCCACCTCGTTGAAAATCGAAATTGTACTTAGGTTAGAGCCTATTTCATCGTGAAGATCACGTGCAATGCTATCACGAATGGTAAGAAGTTTGGTTTTTTGCTGAAGACGAAGTCGAAATAATCCGAATATGGCAACAGAAGTAAAAATGAAAATTGAACCAAAGAATATCCAGCTTTTAAACCAGGGCACTTCAATTTCAAATGAAATACTTAGTTCATTGTTACTCCAAATTCCATGCTGATTTGTACATTTAATCTTTAGCGTGTATTTCCCTGGTTTTAGATTAGCATAAGTTGAAAATCGTCGTTTCCCGCAATAATTCCAATTTTCATCCAGACCTTCAAGTTTGTAGGCATACTGTATTTCATCATTTCGATAGTTATTCAATGCAGCAAATTGAAATGAAATATAGTTCTCGTAGTGCTTTAAACTATAGTTTGATGCTAACGGGAATTCAGTATTATTTACGGCGAACCGTATAATCTCTGGTACAGGATTTATATTATTTCCGGAAACTGAATCCGGACTAAAAATGATCAATCCGTTGATGCCTCCAAATGCCAGATTCCCATTTGATAAAGAACAAACTGCATTTGTGTTAAATTCATCGAATGTAATCCCATCTTTAAATGAAAATGCCTGAATCGTTGCGGTTTGTGAATTGATTTTTGAAATTCCTTTGTTTGTCCCCATCCAGATATTCCTTTGCTTATCAAAAATCATCGTGTAGATGGAATTGTCGGGAAGTCCGTCATCGGTTGTATAGTTGATTACTGCACCTGATTTCAGATTAAATTGATAGAGTCCATTTCCATTGGTGCCTACCCATAAGGTATTTTGCTCCATGAGCAGACTTCTTACATCTGCATTATTAAAAATAGCGGATGATGGGAAGATGTTTTTTATTGGTGATATATTCTTCAGGTTTTTATCATAAATAAATAAACCTGATGCACTACCAATTAATAATTTATCCTTGTCGAAGGAGATAATAGTAAAAATGGTACTTGTGTTTTGTCCTTTCGGATTCAATGGAATGAATGAAGTTTCGAATTTACGTGGCTCATTCGGGTATTGTGTTATTTCTAGTAAATATCCTCCTGAGGCACCGAAATAAAGTTTGTTGTTTTCCTTATGTACACATCTGAAAAAGCGGTCGTTAAAAACAAATTTGGAGGAATCACTGATGATCGGGGTGATATCATTCGTTTTTAAGTTTAGCCGGTAAATACTTCTTTTTCCCCACGTTCCTAACCAAAGGTTGCTATCCTGATCAATAGTGATGCAACTAACTGGTGATTCTAATAGTAGCCGGCTGTTTTCAGATCCTGAAGATAGATTTTTTATGTTCAGTTGGTCCAATCTGGCAAGAGAACCAATTGTAATTATACCAGGCTGAGTTTCAAAAACAGCTCTGATGTTTTTAGCATTTGTAGGAACGTTGAAGTTGTTTTCTGGTTCCGGATTGATGGTTTTAAATACATGATGAATTTTTTCTCCTTTTATCAATCCGTTTGATGGTGAAAAAAACCAAATTACATTGTCCTTTCCGTCAAATATAGCATTACAGTTTTCAGAAGTTATATTCGAATTCTTTTTATTATAATACCTGACGTTTTCTAAGGTGAACTTTTCCAGATCAATGGAGATAAGTCCGGAATGATAACCAGTTACCCATATAGTTTGTTGATCTCCTTGAAACACACCGGTAATTTCACCGTTCGATTTTATCCCGGATAATGGATCTTTTTTAAGATCAAGTGATTGATAAGTACCATTAATTAAATCAATTCGACTTATCTCTCCGGATCCATCGGATTTAATTATAAAATTTTTTATCTGCCGGTCATTCGTTCTTTTTAATCTTCCCGGGTTAAGTTCTGCATTTCGTGCAGCAACTTCTAAAAATGAATTGCCTTCGAAGTTTAACTTATATAGATGACCCGGTTCGCTAATGTAAATAGTGTTATCCATTTCAAAAAAATAGGAATTACTGATATCCTGAGTCAGGTGATTTACGCCGTCAGTTGTTATTATTGAAATTTCTTCAAATTGAAAAGTTCTCAAATTAAATTTATAGGCTACATTGTTATTAAAAAGGAAAAAGGAGGAATTGGTTGCATAAACGAAAATCCGACCTTTTGAAATTAAAGGCTCCGGTAGTTTATATCTTGATTCATTGTCAGTGATTCCGTCTATTAAAAGTAATTGCTTATTGTAAATACAATAGACGATTCTGTTTCTGGAGCCAAAAGAATTGATGTCAGTATATGAAGAGAATTTTAAAATTTGTTTAAACGTTCCTGTGGAGTAATTGTACTTCGATATGGAATTATATGTCTGGAAAAACGTATTTCCAGCCGAGTCACTTACAGCCTTATATACGGATGCGCTCGATATTGAAGTTGAATCGTTTGCTTTGTTCCGATAAGTAACGAAGTCATAACCATCGAATCGTGTCAACGTATTTTCTGATAATAGCCATAAGAACCCTTTTTTGTCCTTCCAGATTTCATTGATTGTGCCGGAAGGAAGCCCTTCTGTAGTTGAATAAGTTTTAAAAAAGATGTTTTTCTGACCAACTAAAGCACTAGAAAACAATATTGTAAAGCTTAAAAAACTAATAATCAGTAAAATGTGATTAGGCCTGCTCATTTTTTTAGTAGTGTGAAAGTAATGGTTTGTGTAACGAAAGTCAAATATGGTTTAACTTCTTTGTGATATTGGATATCTGGATGTTGTGGCAACCTTTATTAATTGGAGTGATTCTGTGATTTTCATTAGTTGTAATTTCCATAGTTTTGGTCAGCAGGTCTGCAAAGGTAGGCATCGGCTGAGGGCTTATCAGGCGGACTATACACCTGTCTTGTAACCGATACCAAGGGATGTCAAGGATTTGACAACGTAACAGTAACTACCAATACCAACGTAACCTTCGTAGATAACAACATCTTTAACTTCATCGGGTCTATTCATCCGTAAGGTTTAAGTAAATAATTGAAAAAGAGGCCGGAAGCAATTCCGGCCTCTTTTTTTATCCCCCATTAAAGGTGATTTTATCTTTTCAGAATAAAAAAGTAATTTGCGGTTCATAATCATCTCTTATATGAAAAAGTATTGTTACCTGATTCTCCTTACATTCTTAATTAGTTTGGGTTTAACCGGCAACTCATTTGCTCAACATGGCTGTATGTTGGTTCCTCTTGATCCGGCTCAACTTTCCCTTAAAAGCCCAATAGTGGTGGAAGGCGAAATCATTGGTCAGAACGCCTATTATAATGAATCTCAAAATTTCATTTATACTGTTTCGCAGTTGCGTCTGTATAAAGTATTTAAAGGTAATCCGGGTGGCACTGTAATTTCAATTATTACACAAGGTGGAACAGTTGGATTGCAAAAAGTTCAGGTGAGTTCAGAAAATGAATTTTTTGTTGGAGAGAAGGGTGTTTTCTTTCTGGAGCCATCGAAGGTGCGCTTGTCGAATGTTTACATCTCAGGCAGTGCTTTTGAAGTGGTGGCTGCTGAGCAAGGTGTATTCGTTTATAGGGAGAATGATTCTGTTGCGATGAATCCTTTTGTTGAGGTGAAAAATATTCCGTCAGGCATGTATGATTTCCTCCAACGTATTGGCTTGACAAATGCTCCGCAAATTATACAGCAATTACCTTTGGGTAACAGCAATAATGCTAATCCGAAGAACAATACTCCGGGCCTGTTAACAGTTCCAACAATTACTTCTTTTAGTCCTACAACTATTTCTGCTGGTACTCGATCAATTCTGACAATCAATGGTAGTGGATTTGGTGCTACTCGTGGAACTGGTTTTGTGGAATTCCGTGATGCGAACAACTCCGGTGTTACTGCCTGGGTTCAACCCAAAGCAAATGATTATAAAGTTTGGAATAATACCCAAATTCAGGTGTATGTGCCTTCAAGTTCTCTTGGACCAAATGCTTCAGCCGGTACAGGTCAGATTCGTGTTACGAATAGTACGGCTGCTCCGAATCAGGCTACTTCAACAGGTACTTTAACAGTTACTTTCTCAGCTATCAATGTGGAGTTTAATTCCACAGGATTTTATACAGAACATGCAAACGATAATGGTGCTGGTGGATATACTTTCCAGTACCATAGTACGGAGTTTTCTAATAATGCTGCGGCAACTGCTGCATTTGTTCGTGCAATGAATACCTGGACGTGCGCTACAAATATGAATTGGTCTGTTGGGGCAGCTTCTACAATAGATGTTGTTGCTGGCGATGGTGTAAATATTGTAAGGTTTGATAATGGTGCAGAATTGCCTGTGAATGTACTCGGCCGTGCGACTTCTTATTTTGGTGGTTGTGTAAATGTTGGGATTGATACTGTATGGCAAGTGACTGAGATAGATATGGCGATGGATGATGGTACTGTTTGGGAATTCGGACCAGCATTGCCATCAGTTTCTGAAGTGGACTTTGAAACGGTGGTATTGCATGAGTTGGGCCACGGACACCAATTAGATCACGTAATTAATACATCTGCTGTAATGCATGCTTCTGTTTCACCCGGAGTGGCTAAGCGTACTTTGCTGGTTGCATCTGATGAAGCAGGTGGTGATTTTAAAATGACGCAGGCTGTTGCTGCGCATGGTGCTTGTAAACCGATTGCAACAGCGATGACTGCGCTGAATATTGGAGGAACAGTGTCAATTGCGGCTAGTCCGGGTACTTCAATTTGTTCAGGTACTTCTGTGACGTTTACTGCAACGGCAAGTGTGCCGGTTGGAACTGTGGCCTACCAGTGGAAGAAAAATGGAGCAAACGTTGGAACGAACTCAGCTACGTATACCGATGCTGCTTTGACGAATGGAAATACTATTCAATGTGTAGTGACTGTTACCGGCGGGTGTGGACTGATTCTGAATTCTAACACACTAACAATGGTAGTTACTCCCTCAGTTACTCCTTCAGTTAGTATTGTTTCAGGTGCCGGTAGCAGCATCTGCGCAGGTTCCAGTGTTACATTCACTGCTACACCTACAAACGGTGGTGCTGCTCCTGCTTATCAATGGAAAGTGAATGGCACAAATGTAGGAACCAACAGTGCAACATTTACAACAACTACACTAACCAATGGTCAGATAGTTACTTGTGTTTTAACTAGCAATGCGGCATGTGTAAGTCCTGCCACTGCTACATCTAATGCCATCACCATGACGGTGAATCCTGTTCTCACTCCCAGTGTAAGTATTGCGGTCATTCCCGGAAGTACCATTTGCGTAGGAGGTGCTGCTATTTTTACAGCTACTCCTGTTAATGGTGGTACAACTCCATCTTATCAATGGAAAATAAATGGAATTAATGCGGGGACGAATAATCCCTCATTTACCACCACCACTTTAACCAATGGTCAGATTGTTACTTGTGTAATGACAAGCAATGCAACTTGTGCAAGTCCGGTGTCAGTTACCTCCAATGCCATCACAATGACGGTTAATCCCTTTGTTGCGCCTTCTGTTTCTATTGCAGCGAATCCGGGCAATACGATTTGTGCCGGTACCAATGTGACGTTCACCGCTACACCAACGAATGGTGGAACAGCACCTGCTTATCAATGGAAGCTAAATGGAGTAAACGTCGGCACCAATAGTGCTACTTATTCGAACAATGCATTGACCAACGGACAAATAGTGACCTGTGTGATGACTCACAATAATCCTTGTGGTTCACCTGCTACAGCGACCTCTAATGCAATTACCATGACAGTAAATCCGGTGTTGACACCTTCAGTAAGTATTGTAGCGAATCCGGGTAGTACCATCTGTGCAGGTGCGAGTGTAACATTCACAGCAACACCTACAAACGGTGGAGCAACTCCTTCTTTTCAATGGAAAGTGAATGGTGGCAATGTGGGAACCAATAGTGCAACATTTACAACAACAACATTAACAAATGGTCAGATCGTTACCTGTGTTTTGACAAGTAATGCGACGTGTGCAAGTCCGACTACAGCAACGTCGAATGCAATTACCATGACAGTTAATCCGGTGTTGACACCATCAGTAAGTATTGCGGCGAATCCGGGTAGTACCATCTGCGCAGGTGCGAGTGTAACATTCACAGCAACACCTACAAACGGTGGCGCAGCTCCTTCTTATCAATGGAAAGTGAATGGTGGCAATGTGGGAACCAATAGCGCAACATTTACAACAACAACCTTAACGAATGGCCAGATCGTAACCTGTGTATTGACAAGTAATGCGACGTGTGCAAGTCCGACGACTGCTACATCGAATGCAATTACAATGACAGTTAATCCTGTTCTGACTCCCTCTATATCTATTTCAACACTGTCAAATCCCGTAATTTGTACCGGCACCAGCGTGACATTTACCGCTACTCCTACCAATGGTGGAACAACTCCTGCTTATCAATGGAAAGTGAATGGTGGAAATGTTGGAACTAACAGTGCAACATTTACTACTACAACCTTAACAAATGGTCAGGCTGTAACCTGTGTATTGACAAGCAATGCTACTTGTGCGAGTCCGGTAACCGCCACTTCAAATTCAATCACAAGAACGGTTGTAGCCGGAATACCTCTTATAACTTCTGTTACTCCTTCTTCCCCGGCCCCGTTGGAACTTCAATTGTTATCAAGGGAACTCGATTGGCAACTTCTTCTCAAGTCCAGATTGGCAGTGGATCTACTACCAGCATTACCGTTTCAGGTGATACAATGATTACGACAACGGTACCAGCCGGTTCAACAACCGGAGTTGTACGTGTTACTAATGTTTGCGGTCAAAATACAACTGGTGTTACCTTTACAGTGACCTCTTCAACTGTTACTCTGAACCTCGGATTGTTTATCGAAGGTTTCTATATTGGCAGTAATACAATGTCACCAGTGTTGTTTAATAGTGGAGCAAGTTCAAATCCGTTAGCCTGTGATAGTATCACCATCGAACTACATAATACGACTAATCCATTCGCAACTGCTCATACTGTAAATGGATTACTACTTACAAATGGTACCTGTCAGGTAACTTTCCCCGGCAGTACTTTAGGGAATTCATATTACATTGTTGTGAATCATCGAAACACGATCGAAACCTGGAGTAAATTGCCTGTTTTAATGACATCAACAACCAACTATACGTTCAAACAGTAGTTTACATCGAAAACAATAAGGATTGGGGTCGGTTTCGACCCCTTTTCTGTTTAAATCAGTACTTGGATGGATATATTGATTGTGTAACTTTGACGCCATTAATAGCATTTGAAATGAACGAGAAAGCAGGTTTTGGTACCAAAGCCATTCACGCGGGACAAGAACCCGATCCGACTACCGGAGCCATCATGACACCAATCTACCAAACCAGTACGTATGTGCAGGAATGGCCAGGGAAGCATAAAGGTTATGCTTATGCGCGTGGTAAAAACCCAACCAGAAATGCTTTGGAGCACTGTATTGCTGCATTGGAGAATGCTGCTCATGGCTTGTGTTTCAGCAGTGGACAAGGTGCGAGCGATGCAATTATAAAAATGTTGCGTCCCGGTGATGAAGTGATTGCTACGAACGACTTGTATGGAGGAAGTTATCGGATGTTTACCAAGATTTTTGAACCCATGGGTATCAAATTTCACTTCGTGAATATGTACGATGCAAATAATATTAAAAACTTTATTAATGCGAACACAAAGATGCTCTGGGTGGAAACGCCAACGAATCCAACGATGCAGATCATTGATGTAAAAGCTTGTGCAACTATTGCCAAAGAGAATAAACTGATTCTTGTTGTCGATAATACTTTCGCCTCTCCTTACCTTCAGAATCCTTTGGCGCTTGGTGCTGATATCGTGATGCATTCTGTAACAAAATATCTCGGCGGACATAGCGACGTGGTAATGGGTGCTATCTGTACAAATAATAAAGAGTATTATGACCAATTAGCCTTCATTCACAATTCGTGTGGTGCTACTCCAGGACCGATGGATAGCTTTCTCGTATTGCGTGGATTAAAAACCCTGCATGTCCGCATGGAACGTCATTGCCAGAACGGAAGAAAAATCGCTGAGTTTTTAAGAGCACATCCGAAAGTAGATAAGGTGTATTGGCCCGGATTCCCTGATCATCCGAATCATGATATTGCTAAAAAGCAAATGAAAGATTTCGGTGGAATGATTTCCTTTACTTTGAAAAATGCAACAACGGATGAGACTTTCACAATGGCATCTAAAGTGCGTGTATTTTCTCTTGCGGAATCATTAGGTGGCGTTGAGTCACTGCTCAATCATCCTGCTACTATGACACATGCATCTATCCCCAAAGAAGAACGCGAAAAGGCTGGCGTGACAGATGGATTAATTCGCTTAAGTGTGGGAATTGAGGACATAGAAGATCTTATTGCAGATCTTCAACAGGCAATTGGATAAGTTATCCATGGTTCATAACTAAAGCGGGGTCATTAGACTCCGCTTTTTTTGTGACCGCACTTCATTGTTAACTCTTAAAAACGAAAAAGGCTGCATCCGTGTAAATGCAGCCTTTTTACTATAAAGAATCGTTAACTTTTAACTTCCGCACATCAAACATCCATCCGGATTATCGAGTGAGCAACTTAACTGATCAGCA
>JBIIRF010000234.1:0-4466 GCA_044341715.1 Bacteroidia bacterium
TTAACTGCCTAGAAAAAAATTCATGGAAACATTGAAAAAAATGCCAATGGTTGACCTCATTGGACAGTACAAAAAAATCCAGCCGGAAATCGACAAAGCCATTCACGATGTAGTGCTTTCTTCGGCGTATATCAATGGCCCGGATGTAAAATCATTTGCCAAGGAGATGGAAGATTATCTCTCGGTAAAACATGTGATTCCCTGCGCCAATGGAACAGATGCACTGCAGATAGCCATGATGGCCCTCAATTTCCAACCCGGCGATGAAGTGATCACTGCCAGCTTTACCTATGTTGCAACGGCGGAAGTGATGGCTCTTTTGAAACTGAAGCCGGTTTTGGTGGATGTAGATCCTGAAACATTCACCATAGATTGCGATGCTATCGAGCGCGCAATTACACCACGTACTGTAGCCATCGTTCCGGTACATCTTTTCGGACAATGCGCCAACATGCAACGTGTGATGGAGATTGCCAATGCTAACAATCTCTATGTTATTGAAGATACAGCTCAGGCCATCGGATCAGAGTATACCATGAACAATGGCGTTACTATGAAAGCCGGAACCATCGGCACCATTGGAACAACATCCTTCTTCCCTTCTAAAAACCTGGGATGTATGGGTGATGGCGGCGCCATTTTTACCAATAATGACGAACTGGCTGCCCGTATGCGCATGATCGTAAATCATGGACAATCGGTGCAGTACCATCACGATGATATCGGAGTAAACAGCCGTCTCGACACCATGCAGGCAGCCATTCTTCGCGTAAAACTCGGCCATCTGGATGAATACTGCGAAGCGCGTCAAAGAGCAGCGGGTTATTATGATAAAGCATTTGCGAATCATAGTAAAATCAAAACTCCGGCCCGCATGGCTAACTCAACCCATGTGTTTCACCAATATACCCTGATCCTGAACGGAGTTCCCCGCACTGCTTTAAGAGAGCATCTTGAATCGAAAGGCATTCCATCCATGATTTACTATCCGATTCCGCTGCATATGCAGAAAGCCTATACGGATCCCCGCTACAAACACGGCGACTTCCCGGTTACTGAACACCTTTGTAACCACGTTATTTCCCTGCCAATGCACACCGAAATGACGGAAGAAGACCTCCATTATATCACCCAATCGGTCCTCGAATTTGTAAACCGGTAGTTTGAAACCTGTAACCTTTGGAATGTTTCAAAGTATAAATGCAGGTGTAACCATTTAAAAAAAACAAATTATGAATATTGCCGTAGTCGGTACCGGATATGTCGGTTTAGTAACCGGAACGTGCTTCGCAGAAATGGGTAACCACGTTATCTGCGTTGACATTGATGCCAACAAAGTTGAAAAGATGCGCAATGGTGTCATTCCCATTTACGAGCCGCATCTCGACGTACTCTTTGAACGTAACATCAAACAGGGACGTTTACAATTCACCACTAATCTGGAAGAAGCCATCCAGGATGCGACCATCATTTTCCTTGCACTTCCAACGCCTCCGGGTGAAGACGGTTCAGCCGATCTTTCGTACGTATTGGGTGTAGCCGGACAACTCGGACGTATGATCCGCGATTATAAAATCGTGATCAATAAGAGCACCGTACCGGTTGGTACAGCAGAGAAAGTACGTGAAGCAATTGCCAAGACTGCCACTGTACATTTCGATGTTATTTCCAATCCGGAATTTTTACGTGAAGGTTTCGCAGTAGATGATTTCATGAAACCGGATCGCGTGGTAATTGGTACCCGCAGTGAAAAAGCTAAAAAAATCATGAGTGATCTGTACGCTCCGTTTGTACGTCAGGGAAACCCGATTTACTTCATGGACGAGCGTTCTGCTGAGCTCACCAAATATGCCGCCAACGCATTCCTCGCTACTAAGATTACCTTCATGAACGAGGTAGCAAATCTTTGCGAGAAAGTTGGTGCAAACGTAGATGCAATCCGTATCGGAATCGGATCTGATTCCCGCATCGGAAAACGTTTCCTCTTCGCCGGTATCGGTTATGGTGGAAGCTGCTTCCCGAAAGATGTGCAGGCACTCTACAAAACATCACAGGAGTACAAATACGACTTCAAAATTCTTTCTTCTGTAATGGAAGTAAATGAAGCACAGAAGACCGTAATGGTACAAAAACTCAAAGAACATTTCGACGGGAATCTCGCCGGCAAGAAATTCGCCATCTGGGGACTTGCATTCAAACCTGACACAGATGATATCCGTGAGGCACCAGCCTTGTACATCATCCGCGACCTTATCGCTGCAGGTGCTTCAGTAAGCGCCTTCGATCCGGAAGCAATGGAAAATGTAAAACGCACCATGGGCGAAGTGATTCACTATGCCAATGATCCATATGAAGCATGTCAGGATGCAGATGCATTGCTGATTGCAACAGAATGGTCGTTGTTCCGCACTCCGGATTTCGAGCGTCTCAAAAATTCTATGAAAGGCAAAGTGATTTTCGACGGACGTAATCTTTACGATCTCCAGCGCATGGCAGAACTCGGTTTCTACTATAACAGCATGGGCCGCGAAATCGTATCGCCTAACGTACCTGCATTCTCCTGATTTTAAAAACCAGCAATTTATATGGCAAACAAACGCGTTCTCATCACAGGTGCAGCAGGCTTTTTAGGCTCTCACCTTTGTGACCGTTTCATTGACGAAGGATACGATGTGGTTGGAATGGATAACCTCATCACCGGTGATCTCCGGAATATTGAACATCTCTTCAAACTGAAGGAATTCGAATTCTATCACCACGATGTAAGTAAGTTCGTATTTGTCCCAGGGCAAATCGACTACATCCTCCACTTCGCCTCTCCCGCCAGTCCGATTGATTACTTGAAAATCCCTATTCAGACCCTTAAAGTGGGATCATTGGGAACACATAATCTTCTCGGATTAGCTCGTGTTAAAAAAGCACGCATCCTGGTAGCCTCTACCAGCGAAGTATACGGTGATCCAACAGTTCATCCACAAACGGAAGACTACTGGGGAAATGTAAATCCCATCGGACCACGTGGCGTATACGACGAAGCAAAACGATTCCAGGAAGCCATCACGATGGCCTACCATACCTACCATCAGGTGGAGACACGCATCGTGCGTATATTTAATACCTATGGTCCGAGAATGCGACTGAACGATGGCCGTGTATTACCGGCATTCATCGGACAGGCATTGCGCGGGGAAGATCTCACAGTATTCGGCGATGGATCACAAACACGTTCCTTCTGCTATGTAGATGATCTCATCGAAGGAATCTACCGTTTGCTCCTCAGCGATTATGCATATCCGGTCAACATCGGAAATCCACAGGAGATCACCATTCGTGAATTTGGTGAAGAGATTATCAAACTCACCGGCACGAATCAGAAGCTCATCACACAACCACTTCCACAGGACGACCCCAAACAGCGTCGCCCTGATATCTCCAAAGCAAGAGAGATTCTCAACTGGGAACCAAAAATCAGCAGAGCGGAAGGATTAAAATACACGTATGACTATTTCAGAAGCCTGCCTCCTGAAGAACTACGTAAGACAGCACATCGCTTCGCATAAACGAAGTAAACAAAGCGCTCAACACTGCATATTCCGGTATGCAGTGTTTGGCGTTTAATACCGCGAATAAAATCGCAGCGAATCAACCTACTAAAAGCAGTCTTCAACCAACTGCTACCAACCAAATGAATATGGATTACAGCGCACATCCCTCCGCCTTTATCGACGAAGGGTGCACCATCGGAAAAGGCACAAAAATCTGGCACTTCAGCCACATCATGCCAAACTGTACACTTGGTGAAAACTGCAACATCGGACAAAATGTAGTGATCTCTCCGGATGTTGTGCTTGGCAACAATGTTAAAGTGCAGAACAACGTGAGTATTTACACCGGTGTTATTTGCGAGGATGATGTTTTCCTCGGCCCCAGCATGGTATTCACCAATGTGATGAATCCAAGGAGTGCCATCAACCGCAAAAACCAATACGCCAAAACAGTGGTAAAAAAGGGTGCCTCCATTGGCGCCAATGCGACTATTGTTTGCGGACATGATATCGGAGCTTTCGCCTTTATCGGTGCCGGTGCAGTTGTTACAAAAAATGTTCCCGACTTCGCACTCGTGGTAGGCAATCCTGCCAAACACATCGGATGGATGAGTGAATATGGTCATCGTTTGAAATTTAACGACGAAGGACTCGCCACTTGCCCGGAAAGCGGACAGGTATATCAACTCCGTAACAACCTTGTAAGCCGTATCTCCTGATGACCAATTACCAAAACCGAAACATCAAATTCGCAGTAATCGGCTGCGGTCATATCGGCATGCGTCATGCTGAAATGATTCAACGTAATCCGGAAGCGGAACTGGTGGCACTGTGCGATATACGTCCGGCTGCTGAGTTGGCCCGCAAAGGCGCTGAATCAGTTCCTTATTTCAATACCCCGGAAGAGATGTTCGCTGCCTT
>JBIIRF010000235.1:0-4464 GCA_044341715.1 Bacteroidia bacterium
TGATGTATTTTAAGAAACATTCATCTGCTGCCGGATCGAGGTTGTTAAGTCGGGCATTGGCTTCCATGTAGTGGAGATAGTTCAATGGTTCCTGTCCGGGAGATTGTTTACGATTTTCCAATAAGTGAATGATGCTGTCGTTTTCAGCGATTGCTACATGAAACAAGGCCTTGGAGAAGATCATTAATGGCTTAGATGGTAAATCTTTTACGGTCAGAAAGCGTTTGCGCATCATGGAATGATCTTTTTCCTTGCCGAGATTTAATTCGAGGAATGTGATCAAAATGATTGTTTCATCCCGCAAATAAGCATAGTCTTTTTCTTTGTAGGTGGTATTCAGAAGTATTTTTAATTCATTGAGTCCTTGTTTGATTGTGCCTCCCAGTCCCAGCATTCCTGCTAGCCATTGATAATTTTTCGGAATAGATCCAACGGCTGCATGGATGAGTCCGAGTCCGCGAAGGTTGGGCTTGAACTCGGGGTATTCGCGGTTATTATCTTCGAGTGTTTTGTAGGCTTTGCGTACCTCATAGGCTGCTCCGAAAAACTCTTTGAATTTGATGCGGGCTATTGCCTGTTGAAGGTACATTTCGGCTATGCAGAACCGTTGGTAGGGTGATTTGCCTTTGTGTTTTTCGAAAAGATGAATTCGGGCGTCGTTCCTGGTTTTCATTGCATCTAAGAAATCCTTTTGTTCGTAGATGAATGATTTTAAAAAATCTATCTGGCTCTCCACATAAACAGGGATGAGGTTTTCGGGCGATTTGTTTTTTTCGATGCCGATCAGTCGTTCTGCTTCCGTGAAGTTTAGCTGTAAGGCCGCTTCATAGGCTGATATGCAGTTGGGGGTCCATAAATAATCCGCTTTCAGTTGCAGAGAATTCAACAGAAGTATCAGCAATACGAAGGTGGAGGACAGTAGGCGCGACATGTTGCTTTGCTACGAATATCTGAAATCTGCTTGTATTAATTTTCGGGTAGGTGGGAAGATGTGAACAGTTGCATTTCGTTTCGATAATTTCGATGGCTTTTGGCTGCTGTAATAGCGCGAATGTTTAATTTTGGGCTGATTCATTTGTCGTTTACGACATAAAAACTGATATTATGCAATTGGTTCTTGCCGACGATCAATACCGTGATCACTTGCTGCCCTTTACTTTTACCCGTCCCACAGGCGATCTGCGTTGTGGAATACTGACGATCAGAAGAAAGTGGGAGTTGTTATTGGGTCTACCGGAGGGAAGTTCCGGTTCGCTGACGCAGTTTTATCTGTCAGGGCGATTTCCCTTGGTGGCAGGTACTGAGTGTCTGGTCATTAACGGTGCTTTGTTGCCGGATGAGTCCTTGCTGCGGTTGATTCAGTCGTTGAAGTCGGGGCAGCAGATTGTTTGGCAGGATCGCTTACTTGCTGCTGCTATCCATCGCGATCAGCTGGTGGGGATGGAGTGTATTCGTCCTCTGGAGGGATTTGAAACCGTGCATTATATCGGGACTCCCGTGATTCTCCAGAAGCCATGGGATATCTTTTCGTTGAATGATGGTGCTTTACGAGCTGATTTTCAGTTGTTAACCAAAGGCCGCCGCTCGGAAGTCATCTCCGGGACTAATCAGACATTCAAACCGGATCAGATTTTTATTGAGGCAGGAGCAAAAGTGGAGTGCGCAATATTGAATGCCGGTACCGGACCAATCTATATTGGAAAAGATGCCGAGGTGATGGAGGGTTGTATGATTAGAGGACCATTTTCGTTGGGTGACCATGGAGTACTGAAGATGGGCGCGAAGATCTATGGAGCGACTACTATCGGTCCTGGTTCTAAGGTAGGAGGTGAGGTCAGCAATTCAGTGGTGTACGGTAACAGCAATAAAGCACACGATGGGTTCCTTGGAAATAGTGTTATTGGTGAGTGGTGCAATCTTGGAGCCGACTCCAATAACTCGAACCTGAAGAATAATTATTCAGAGGTAAAAGTGTGGAATTATCCGGCGCAGGATTATATCGGAACCGGATTACAATTCTGCGGACTCTTCATGGGTGATCATAGCAAATGCAGTATCAATACCATGTTCAATACAGGGACCGTTGTCGGTGTCTTTGCCAATATATTCGGAGCAGGATTCCCGGCTAAATATGTTCCTTCTTTCTCCTGGGGAAGTGATTCCGGTGGAGAAGTTTTCATCATCGACAAAGCCTTGCAACTGGCAGAGAAAGTGATGTCGAGGAGAAATATTCCGCTAACCGAAGCCGACAAAAATATTTTGACGCATCTCTATATGATGCAATTACAGCCAAAAGCTGAAGATTAATACTTTTTTACCGGCAGTAGCAATCCTGCGATTTATCGATCGTTTCTTATTCTGGCACAAGGCTTGACTAGGGAGCGGTTTCGATGAAAAACAGGGATTGACTGCCAAACTGACATAAAAGAAGAAGATGAGCTTGACATTTGACAATAACGAACTGCCGATTGGGCAGATGGCAATCAATGACGACGAACCGGAATTGATACCGCTTTTAACGAACGAAGACGAAGAACAGATGAATGCAGAGCAGCTGCCGGAGATCGTTTCGGTGCTGCCTTTGCGAAATACAGTATTGTTCCCGGGCGTGGTGATTCCCATAACGGTTGGACGCGATAAATCAATTAAACTGATCAAGGATGCCTATGCAACTGACCGGATTATTGGTGTCGTTTCGCAGAAAGATGTGAGTGTAGAAGATCCTAAGCTCAGTGATCTGAACAATATTGGTACCATCGCACAAATACTGCGGATGCTTCGGATGCCTGATGGAAATACTACGGTAATCATTCAGGGAAAACGGAGATTTAAAATTTCCGACATCGTACAGGAAGAGCCCTATCTGCGTGCGAAGATCAATGCGTTTTCAGATATCAATAGTGTGGAAAAAGATGAAGAGTTCAATGCCATCGTTGATTCTTTGAAGGATATTTCCATGCAGATCATTCAGCAATCGCCCAATATTCCTACTGAGGCCAGTTTCGCCATTCGGAATATCGAGAGTCCCAGCTTCCTGATCAACTTTATCTCCTCCAACATGAATGCAGATGTGGAGAAGAAGCAGATGTTGCTGGAGATGGATGATCTCAAGGACCGTGCTACGAAAGTCCTCGAACACCTGACCCGTGAGTTGCAGATGCTCGAGCTGAAAAATCAGATTCAGAGCAAAGTAAAAACCGACCTCGATAAACAGCAACGCGAGTATTTTCTGAATCAACAACTCAAAACCATTCAGGAAGAGTTAGGCGGCAACACTCCCGACAAAGAGATTTCTGAAATGCGTGAGCGTGCGCGCAATAAAAAATGGTCAAAGAATGTAGAAGAAGTTTTTAATAAAGAGATTGATCGCCTGAACAGAATCAATCCTGCTGCAGCAGAGTATTCGGTGACCATGAATTACCTCGATCTCCTGCTGGAACTTCCATGGGAAGAGTTTACTGATGATAATTATGATTTGAAACGAGCCGAGAAAATTCTGAACCGGGATCACTTTGGTCTCGAGAAAGTAAAGAACAGAATCCTCGAATATCTGGCGGTGATCAAGCTGAAGAAGGATATGAAATCGCCGATCATGTGTCTGGTAGGACCTCCGGGAGTCGGAAAAACATCACTCGGGAAATCCATCGCAGAAGCATTAGGAAGAAAGTATGTCCGTATGTCGCTGGGTGGCTTGAGAGATGAAGCCGAGATTCGCGGACACCGTAAAACATACATCGGCGCCATGCCCGGCCGTATCATTCAGAATTTGAAGAAATCGAAATCAGGAAATCCGGTATTTATCCTCGACGAAGTAGATAAACTCACCAACGATTTCCACGGTGATCCGTCTTCTGCATTGCTTGAAGTACTCGATCCTGAACAAAACACAACCTTCTACGATAACTATGTAGAGATTGAATATGATCTCAGCAAAGTGTTGTTTATTGCAACAGCGAATACACTCAGCACCATTCAGCCGGCCTTACGTGATCGTTTAGAGATCATCGATATTTCCGGATATACACTCGAGGAAAAAATTCACATTGCACTGAAGCACTTAGTGAATAAACAACTTGAAGCGCATGGACTGAAAGCCGGACAACTGGCCTTCCCGCAGAATATGCTCAAAATGATTATCGAGCAATACACCTGGGAAAGCGGAGTACGCACATTGGAGAAATGTATTGCATCGGTAGTGCGTTCTATTGCCAAGATGGTAGCCATGGAAGAACATGCGCCATCCAAGGTAACGGAATCGCATATCCGAAAAGCACTTGGTGCACCACGTTTCCTTCCCGACAAACTCATCAGCAATGATACAGCCGGTGTTGTAACGGGTCTTGCCTGGAATCAAAACGGTGGCAGTATTCTGTTCATTGAAACCTCCCTCAGCAAGGGCAGCGGCAAACTCACCCTCACCGGAAATCTCGGTGACGTGATGAAAGAATCAGCCATGATTGCACT
>JBIIRF010000236.1:0-4460 GCA_044341715.1 Bacteroidia bacterium
ATCATGAATATGGACATGCGATTACCAATCAATTCTGGGCAGACAACGGATTAAATTTCAGCAATGGAGGAATGGGTGAAGGTTACTCAGACATTTGGGCAATCAGCATTACCAACAATCCGGTTTTAGGAATTGGCTTCAGCGATACAGACCCCACCACTTTTGTTCGAAACTACGATTTTGCCAACGGAGTTAGTCGCAAGGTTTATCCTCAAAATATTGTAGGGCAAGTGCACGGAGATGGTGAAATCATTGCAGGAGCATGGTGGTCGACCAATCTCTTGTTAGGAAGTCTAAGTACAACTACCAACATCTTTGCTGAATCTCACCTGGGATTAGCCAACGGTCCTAACGGTGCAGAAGGACAGGTATATACTGACATCCTTATTGATGCTTTATTCGCTGATGACAACGACGCCAACCTTAGCAATGGAACACCAAATGCCGGACCTATTTCACAAGGTTTCGCATTACACGGTATCACATTATTATCTAATGCAACGCTTGTTCATACTCCGGTAGCTACTTCTGCCGCCAATAATACGATTACACTGAATGCATCCTTAACGAATGTAACATTTGCCTGGGCACTATCCGGAGTGAAAGGTGCTTACAAAACCAATACCAGCACCGTATGGAATCCGATCACCTTCAGCAATACCGGTGGTAACAATTACAGCACCACCATTCCTGCACAACCTGCAGGGACGGTAGTTGGCTATTACATCGGAATTGAAGACGTAAACGGAACCCTCAGTAATGTACAACCACAAGCAGCGAATATTACTGCCAACCCGAACATCCCTTATTTTATTCTTGTTGGATTCAACAAAATATTTACAGAGGACTTTGATGTTACAGGAGGTCCGTGGGTAGAAGGAGCACCAGGGGATCTGGCGACAACAGGTATTTGGGAACAATATATTCCTGAGCAAACAGATATTTCCGGAGCGGTAGTTCAACCAAATTATCAGGTAACACCAGGCGGACTTATCTGCTACGTTACAGGCGGACAATCAGGTGGTGCCGGGAATGCAGGAGCTTTTGATGTTGATGGTGGAAAAACAACACTCACTTCACCAGTCTTCGATCTCACTTCCTACACGAATCCAACTATTGAATACTACCGTTGGTACTCTAACGACCAGGGAGCAACCCCAGGAACAGACTTCTGGCAAGTTTCAATTTCAAATGACGGAGTCAACTATATTCCGGTAGAAAACACAAATGTGGCAGACCATAGCTGGAGAAATTTTGTCTTCCGGATCAACGATTACTTGCCATCTACCAGCACCTTCACCGTTCGTTTTGTAGCGGAAGATGCCAATGCCGGATCATTGATCGAAGCATTGATGGATGAGTTTTCTCTTTATGACGGACCAAGCACCACTGCACTGAACGAAATCAACGATCTGACAGCTGTTTATGTATGGCCAAATCCTGCTTCCACTGTGATGAACCTGAGCACTGTTGTTAAAAATGCCGGTGCCTACACCGTTCAGATCACTGATCAAACCGGAAGACTTTTGTTATCCAGCCAAAACAGCTTTATGGCCGGTAAAAATGATCTTCAATTACCTGTAAACAAACTTGCAAGCGGAATGTACCAGCTTCAGTTATTGGGTAAAAACGGCAGCAAAACAATTAAATTCAGTGTATTAAACTAATCACTATACACTACATAAATGGCTGCATTCTTCGGGATGCAGCCATTTTTTTTGCACCATTGCCAGGTGAATCCCCTAAGTTGGGGGTTTAATGACGGTTATCAGCAGGCAAGTCCAATATGGTATATCCTTTGTATTTTGGCAGCCGAAAGTACCAGTCATGAAAAATAGCTACTACCTCCTCTTTCTGTTTCTGCTTTGCCTGATCAACGTACAGGCACAAAACACTGCAATTAAGGAATTCAGAACACCTCAAAGTGTAACCATCAGTGATGGTGGACCAGCATCCCCAAATGCCACACCTATTATTAAAAGATTAGCCGAAGGATACGGCAAAGCACCCAGAAGCACTTTCTTTCAAATTGAATTTGATCAGGTAATCCGTGTGAATACCCGTGAACCAAATTTCGTTTTCCGAATTGAATCCAGTCTGCTCCGATTCAAAGGTGATATCAAGTACAAAGGATTTGATGTGAGTGAGCAACTAATTCCCAATGAACTCACCTACTTCCTTCGGATGAAACGAGCAAATGGATCATTCAAAGACATTTCAATCAGCGTTGGAATAAGCGACGGCAAACCGGAACTTGGCGACTACAACAACAATGATTCCCTCGCAGTAGGATTCACCAGCTATGAAATTGTCAATCCGGTGTTCCGCTATGGAAATGGAAATGCACTTGAAAACAGAGCACGATTAATCAATGACTATTATTCAGCAGTAGTTAGAATGGATGCGGGATTTTCACTGCTTAAAAGTATACACCCTGAGCAATTGGATGCCTTTCGCATGAACCAAAAAAACCTTCTCGATGCCGAAAGAATTCTTCAGGAGTCCACAGCTGAGCGTTTCGAAAACAAACTCCCGCTTACATCCAATGACCCTGCACGCTATCTTGAAAAAAGAAACGCTTACCAGCAATCACTGCAGTTTAAACGCAATGAAATGGCAGCCATCTGGAGTACACTCCACCTGACATTCTACGACAAAGCGATGTACCATCTGAAGCGTAACAACCTTCCGCGTGCAGAAGAATTTTTAAACTGGTCGCTCGAAGTAAATCCGGCCTTCACTCCCGCGCTGTTGCAACTGGCAGTCATTGACTATCGTCGAGGCAACCTGCATGAAGCCATGTGTAAAGCAGATGATATTCTCTACAACATGCCGGTTGAACCAGGAACACGAAACAATACATTCGATTTGTTGCGTGATATCTACAGCACTTATATCGATTATGGACAGACTGAACTATCAAAGAAGCGTTATCCAAAAGCGATTGAATACTTCGAATCGGCCCGCAACGTTTGTGAAAAGTATCCGGCTGTACAATGCACAAACGACCTGCAATCCGGACTTTCGTTCGCACGAAGTGGAATCTACAATGATATACTCGAAGAAGCGAGAGACTTTATCATCCTGAATGACCTTGACCGTGCCGAGAGCGTAACCAAGGACGCTATTAACTATCAACAACAATACAGAAATGAAGTAAAAGACGCTGCTCAATCTGCGAATCTCCTGCAAGCTATCCGACAGAAAAAATACGACAACAGCATCGTAAAAGCAATCAGGTTCACTGACCAACGAATGTACGATGCAGCATTAATTGAATTTGACAAAGCAGATGGTTTGCTCACAGAATTCCAGCTCACTCCTTCAAAAAACGCACAAGCAGCAGTAATTCAGGCCGCCCGTCCACGTGCACTTGAACTTCTGTACGAAGGAGAGTCACTGGTAAAAAGTAACCAGCTCACTGCGGCGCGTGATGCATACCGACGATCTTCGGATATTCAGCAACGTTATGGACTACTGAAAGACAAGGATATTGAAAAGCATACCTCATCACTTAAAAAAGGCATCTTCACACAGCAATGTATCAATGCACAGAACGATGTTGATGCTGCTTATAATCAAGGGCAACAACTCGAAGCAGATGGAGACTTCCTTGCAGCGGATGCAGCATATGAAAGAGGCTTGAAAATCGCCCGTGAAAACAGCGAGTGTGGAATTGCGGTAGATAGTATTGAAAGTGCGGTCATGGGTATTCGTCCTGCTGTAACTTATCTAGACTACATGCAATCAAGTCGTGAGAATGATAAAAACGGAAGATACCACGCTGCTATAGAAGCCTACGAGAAAGCATCTGATTATTTCGCCTCTGCGCATGTAGGTACATTCGGACTGGATCATGATCCGGATTTATACCGCTACATCCGCGAGAAAGGAAGTGCGGGATTAATCAATTACGCCGGCGACTTATTCCGTGAACGCGGAAACCTTGATCAATCACTGGAACTTTACAAACTTCTGCTTGAACGTAACTATGATGTAAAATTCCTGGAGGGATCATTGTATCAGTTGGGACTAAAACTCGGACAACGCGACAAGTCATTGAACCCGGGATCATCGTGGAAGGATGTAGTATCCAGGTATACAGGCGGAGATAAAAAACTCAATCGCATGAGAAAAGGTTTTAAAGCTGGTTTCAGAGGTTAATGAAACAGATTATAAAAAGAAAGCGGCTGCAGGTAAACTACAGCCGCTTTCTTTTTTTCAGAATAATTATTTTGTCTTTGCTGCATCAGACAAAAACTTCGCGAGACCGGAATCAGTCAGCGGATGCTTCAGCAAATCAAGAATCGGCTGCAACGGACAAGTAGCTACATCCGCGCCAAGTTCTGCGCATTTAATGATATGCATCGTATGACGAATAGAAGCCGCCAAAACCTGCGTTTCATAACCATAGTTATCATAGATGTGAACAATCTGCTCAATCAGATCTAATCCATCAG
>JBIIRF010000022.1:0-14028 GCA_044341715.1 Bacteroidia bacterium
GTCGTACCATTGCCGATTTGCGTGAGACAATCTGGACATTAAAGAAAGAGCGGGTAGATTTCCGGGAGCTGGCGGATCGGTTAAAGGTGTACGGACATAAACAATTTGAGGATGTTATGCATTCACGTCTCGAAATTTCTGAGGATATTCAATCTTCTGTTATTTTGTCAGCGGTGGATTCGTTGAATGTTTTTCGGATTGTTCAGGAGGCTATCTATAATGCGGCTATTCATTCCAAGGCGGAGCATGTTTGGTTGGAGTTTCATGCAAATAAGTTGGATGCCTGGAAAGTTTCGGTAAAGGATGATGGTATTGGCTTCGATCCGTCGAAGGGGTATTCTGATCATTATGGTATCGATAATATGAAGCAACGGGCGCGGGAGTCCGGTTTGATTCTATCGGTGGAGTCGAAAATTAATGCTGGTACTTTGGTGGTTCTTCAATCACAAAATTATATTTAGTACAGATGTAGTATTGTTTATTTAATATTCAAACTTCACTTTTGATCCGGTTATGTTAACACGAATAGGTATAGTTGATGATAAACAGCAGAATCGTTCTACATTGCGCGATGAATTGAGTATGTCTGAAAATCTGCGTGTGGTACTGCTTGCACGTAACGGATTGGATTTTTTAAATCAAATGAAGGAGTTGGGTGAGCATGAGCGACCTCAGGTTGTTCTGATGGATATCGAAATGCCGGAAATGGATGGGATCTCTGCAGTGACTTCTGCAAAAGTACTTTATCCTGATATTCATTTTTTGATGCTTACAATTTTCGATGATGAGGATAAAATATTTGAGGCTATTCGGGGTGGTGCAAATGGCTACCTGCTGAAAGATGAAAAGGTGAATGTGATTGAAGATTTTATTCATCAGATAATGGAGGTCGGTGGTGTTCCAATGAGTCCAAGTATCGCCCGAAAAGCTATGAATATGCTGGCGCGATCTCCAGGTAGAGATGCCGGAGCGCAGCTGGATGGACCAGAGTCAACGGCCTTGTCAGATAGGGAGTTTGAAGTCTTGAGCTTACTGGTTCAGGGTTATGATTACCGGATTATTGCAGAGAAGTTGTTTTTGAGTGCTCATACAGTGAGAAAACACATTGCCAATATTTATAGTAAACTGCAAGTGACATCTAAAGCACAAGCCATTAATCTGGCACATAAGAAGCGTTGGTTTACTACCTGAAATATTTTTCGTAGTTTAGGAGTTCCTTCCGGACCTATGCGTGTAACTGTTTGTATTTGTTTGTTGGTGTTTGCTGCTCTGCGGTTAATGGGGCAGAGTTCTCCGGTTTTCAGGCATTTTACTTCTGAAGATGGTTTGCCCGGCTCGCAGGTCTATCAGGTTTTATCGGATAGTGCAGGTGTAATATGGTTGGCTACAGATCATGGTCTGGTGAGCTATAACGGATATGAGTTCAGAACATGGTCTACCCGTGAAGACTTGATAGATAATACCGTTTTTAAACTTCAGTTCGATAAAGCAGGTGTGTTGTGGATGCAGACTTTTTCCGGCCAGTTGTTCTATCTGAAGGATCAAAAAATTCTGCCTTACCGCTTTAATCATGTGATTCAGCAGCAAGCAGGAAGGTCGATTCCTCAGGGATTTTTTGTAGATGATCAGCAGAATGTATATTTCTCCAGTACCGGACTCAAAGAATTGAAAATAGATGCGCAAGGGCGTGTTTCAGTAATGTGTGTATTCGGAAATATTGGTAAGGATGGATACATTGCTTTACATGAAATCAAAGAGGGTGTTTTTGTTTCGTCTTCTAATAATGCGATGCCGGTTTTTAGTAATTTGTATCTGTTGTATACATCTCCGCAGGGTGATAGAGATACGTTGGTGGTGCCGCATGGTGAGAGTTGCAGGTTGAGTGCTGTACGTCGCCGGAATGGTGATCTGCTTATTTCTGTGGGTTTCTATATTTATAAGTTTGAGAAAGGACAACTTGTGGAGTGTGGTCAGTTGAGTTCTTTGTCGAATCATATGTTCGAGTCGCGTGATAATACTGTATGGCTCGCTACCTTTAATGGTCTTGTACAACTGAAAGAGTCGAATGCTTATTTTTCAGGTGAGGTGTTTTTGCCGGAGGCATTTATTTCCTGGATGGGTGAAGATTTTGAAGGAGCTTTGTGGGCAACTTCTATTAATCATGGTGTGTATTCGCTTACCAATAATCAGGTGAAGTATTTTTCGGTTGAGAAATTGCCGCAGCAGGAACCTTTGTCACTTTGTAAGGGTAAGGAAGGAATATTGGTTAATTTCTGGAATGGTTATTTAATGCAGGTTTCAAATGATCGTCTTTCTTTCTTTTGGAAGTTTCCGGGTTCTGATTTTGTAAGTTCACTGCTGTACGATTCAACAGGGGATCGTTTGTTTGTGGCGAAAGCGAAACCAGGCTATCTTCAAAAGGGTGCTTTTTATCCCTTGCATAGTAGTCACGATTTTGCTTTGAAGGGCCGTTTGCTCGCAATAGGTAACGGGGATTATATCAATGCTACTGCTACAGGGCTTTATTGGTTTAACCAGGAAGGATTCCTTCGAAAACGTATACTTCCTTTTCGGGCAAATGATTTGTGTTATGGAAAGGATAGTATAGTTGTTTTTGCAGGTAGTGATGGTGTTTACCGGTTGGATCAGCAGAATGATTCGTTGCATCGGATGTATCCGGAATTGCAGAATAAACGTGTGCAGACACTGGCCTGGTCGGAGGGTGTGATGGTGACGGCAATTCGTGGTGAAGGTTTGTGGATAGAATATAATGGGAAGTGGTTTGTTCTGAATGAGGAGCGTGGCCTTACCAGCAATTTTATTAACCGGTTGATCATTGATAAGGGGAAGTGCTGGTGTAGTTCTTTTGATGGTATTTCCCGGTTTGATTTATCAGGGGTGAAGAATGGATTGTTTAATGTGGTAAATTATAACAATATTAATTGTCTGCCCGAGAATGAAGTCAATGATATTTTAATAGCTGATGATACAATCTGGGTGGCGTCGAAGAATGCAATTTCCTTTTTTCCGGTGAATCTCGACCCGCGGATAAAACTGATGCCGCAGTTAATGATTTCTGGTGTAACAGTGAATAACAAGATTGTCTCCATGTTGCGTCCTCTTGAACTTGAGCCAAATGAAAACAATATATCCGTTTCCTTTTTGGGTGTCTCTCCGTCCAGCAGTGGTGCTATTTTGTATCGGTATCTGCTTATTTCCGATAGAGATACGTTTGAATCATTTACTACGAACAGGCAGGTTGATTTTCCGGCGTTAGGTGATGGGCGATATACCTTTCAGGTCTTTGCAAAGAATGTGCATGGAGTATGGACCAACTCACCGGTTTCATTTTCTTTCAAGGTGAAGTCTCCGCTTTGGAAGCGTTGGTGGATGATTGGTCTGGGATTAATTGTTGTCTCTTCTGCAGTGTATCTGTTGTTGCGTTTTCGTGTGCAGAAGGTGAGAAGGGAGCAGGAGTGGAAGTCCGGACTGGAACGTCAATTGCTGGTGCTGGAGTCGAAGGCGCTTCGTTCGCAAATGAACCCGCATTTTATTTTTAATGTGATGAATTCTATTCAGGATTTTATTTTGAAGAACGATATGAAATCAGCACAGAAGTATCTGACAAAGTTTGCGCGACTGGTGCGGATGATTCTTGATAACTCAGTACAGTCAGAAGTACTGCTGGATGAGGAGTTGAAGGCGAATCGTTTATATATTGAGTTGGAGCAACAACGTTTTAATCGTAAGTTTGATTTTGATTTTGAAATTGAAGAGGGATTGGAAGATAGTGGTATCCGTATTCCATCTATGTTGATTCAGCCGTTTCTGGAGAATGCCGTTAAGCATGGTATCAGTCATCTCGAAGGACAAGGTTATTTGCGCCTTTCAGTGAAGAAAAACGAGGCGGATCTGTTGATCGAAATTCAGGATAATGGTGTCGGGCGAAAGGCTGCTGCAGAGTGGAATGCGATGCATCAGAAAGATCATCATAGCATGGGGTCGATGCTTACGGAAAAACGTGTGGAGATTCTCAATGCGACGTTGCATGCGGGTATTCGTCTTGAAGTAGAAGATCTGATGTCTCAGGATGGTCGTCCTGCCGGTACCCTGGTAAGGATGGTTTTTCCTACGCTGGTTGGAGATTGATTTTATAATTCCGGTTTTTTTTCGTATTCTTGTTTTGAAATGGAGAAACTCAGGGCTGTTATAGTGGATGATGAACAAAGTGGTCGCGATTCATTGCGTCGACTCCTGGAGGAAAACTGCCATGATGTAGAGGTAGTGGATCAGGCCGGTTCCGTGGATCAGGCTGTTGAGGTTATTCGTCTCCATAATCCTGACCTTGTTTTTCTGGATGTAGAAATGCCGCGGGGAAGCGGATTCGAACTGCTGAAGCGGATGGAGCGCCCTTCTTTTAAAACGATCTTTGTTACTGCGCATAACCATTATGCCATTAAGGCTATAAAGTTTTCTGCTGCCGATTATTTATTGAAGCCGGTGGATGTGGATGAACTTATCGCTTCCATCGGGCAGATCAGATCAAATGTGGGTGATTGGCCGGCTCGTTATCAAAATCTGGCTGAAACGATCGATCACCAAAAACTTAGTCGGTTGGCTGTACCTGTAAAGGATGGATTTGCTTTTATTTCTCCGGATGAAATTATCCGCTTGCAGGCCGATGGCAGTTATACGCATATCTTCACCTGTAATGATAAGTATACGGCTTCCCGCAACATTAAGGAGTATGAAGATCTGCTGCAGGATCGTGGCTTTTTCAGGGCACACCATTCTCACTTGATTAATCTTTCGCATGTGCGGAATTTTAGCCGTACCGAGGGTTATTCTGTGGTGATGAGCGACGGCTCTGTGGTGGAGGTGGCACGACGGAAAAAGGACCAGTTTTTGCAACTTATGAGTGCTTAATCCCTTGACTTAGGGAGATTGTCTGGTAACTGGTCACTGTTTCGGCTATAAGGATTTTCCAATTATGAGTTTGTTTCTGCCACTTGTTGGGTGAATGACCCGCCCGTAAACTTCTTCAAATTATGTTCAGGAAATTATTTTCATTTGATTGACGGAAATCCGTTTTGCCTGTCTGAAAGGGAAGCAGATGGCTTACGGTTAATACCTTGATTCTCCAACCAATGGCAATTCCGTGGCCATGCAATACCTAACCAATGAAATACAACACGCTCAATTCGATGTTCTCACACCTATCTGCCCGTGGGCGAAAATGGTTATTCCTAATGTTGATGCAGTTTATGGTTGGTGTCGGGTTGGCGCAGACCGGTCCATTGACTGCTGTGATGGATCCTTTGTCGACCAGTGCATGTTGTACTTTTTCGCAGCCTTGTAACTGTACCGCTGGTATTACTGTTACCGGTGGATTACCTCCGTATCAGATTACAATTTTTGATCCTTCTAATACAATCATCGGTTCTGGTCCTTTTGTGGGTAATATTTGTCCGGGTACTTATACGTTTGAAGTACGCGATGTCAATAATGTGATCGTGACTGTTTCTGTTCCGGTTGGTACAAATTGTTGTAACCTGGTTTGTAAGGATACTGTGATCTGTTATAATCTGCCGGATAGTCTGGTGAAGCCGCCGAAGCCACTTTACAAAGGCCAGGGTGGAGGCGCAGGTACAGGTCCAAATCCCGGGACTGATCCGCTGTGTACGTATGATTCTATTTGGAACAATGCTCCGCTGGTGTACCCGGTTGGGACTACAGTAGTGACATGGTATGTGATTAAGAATGGCTTTGTAGATTCCTGTTCGCAGAATATCGTTCGTAATCCTCCATCTGCCTACAATATCAGTTTTACAACATCTCCTCCTATTGTGGCAGGTGTGATCAATATCTGTAATGGACAAAGTATAACGTTTAATGATAATTCAACCGGTATCACGGGTCTCCTCTGGAATTTTGGAAATGGATATTATTCTACCAATGCTACACATACCGAACCTGCCTGGCATTATCCTCCGGGAACATACTACGATACACTGACTGTGTATGATGCCTGCGGTGTAGCGCATGATACGGCCTTTACTGTTGTTGTAGATTCAGCTTCGGGGCCGGATATTTTTTGCATTTCAGTGGTGTGTCCGGGTGATACTGTGACATATCATACCAGTGCAATTTGTACAGGTTATACCTGGACAGTCTCGGGTGGTGCATTTTTGTTTCCACCTTCACCAACGAGTGATTCCTGCGTAGTAGTGTGGGGCGCTGGTCCTGCCGGGACAATCACTTTAGCGGTGACCGGTTGTACTCCTCCGTTGAATTGTCCGAATCCTACTGTAAAAACGATCAACATTGTTCCGGCTACCTTGCCGATTGCAGGCGATACTATCGTTTGTGCAGGTACGAAGAGTTGTTATGTGGTTGAGTGTATTCCCGGGAATAATCATTCGTGGGAAGTATTTCCGGCAAATGCGGGAACAGTGACAGGTCAAGGTACCTGCGAAATTTGTATTGAATGGGCTCCCGGATTTTTTGGTCCTGTTACCATTCAGCTTAATTATCAGAATGTGTTAACGGGTGCGGGATGTAATCTCCCCGGTGAATGCAAAGACATGCATGGTTGTGGTGGTACTGCTACCATCACGGTGGATGTGCGTCCGATCTTCGGTATTTCCGGTCCATCTAAAGTCTGTCCGAATACAGTGAGCGCTCCGTTCAATGGAATGAATCTCACGAATAATACTATTGCGGCAGGTGTTAGTTGGCAACTCGTCACACCTGCTCCATCGGTACTGACATTCGCCAATACCGCTTTGCTGAATGCCTATACATGGAACGCCGGTCCCGGAGTGTATGAACTAACGGCATATGCCCCCGCAAATACGTATTGTACGGACTCTGCGAAGGTGAATGTAACGGTGGTGGATATGCTAATTCCCGGTCCTATCACCGGTCCTGATACTGTTTGTGCAAATGCTCCTGCTGTTTTCTCTGTTGCGCCAAATATGACGGGTGTAGCGTATCTCTGGACCGTTACAAATGGTTCAATTACTGGTCCTGCAAACGGATCTTCGGTTACAGTATTGTTTAATGCTCCGGGTGGCTCGCTGACAGTGGTGCAATATCTTAGTGCAAGTCCTTCGTGTACCAGTCAGGTTTCATTAACGAAGAATGTTGTTACCTGGCCTGTGTTCCCATTGCCTGTTGTTACCGCAAGTAGTCCGACGGTATGTATGAATAGTACTATTACGTATTCTATTCCGACTCCTTTGTTGAGTAATGCTACATACACGTGGTCGATTGTTCCTGCAACAGCCGGTAATATTCTCTCTGCGAATGGAGGAGATTCCATTGTAATCAAATGGATCAGTGCTGCGATCACTCCGATTTTTGTGAAGTTGAAAATCTCCCGTTGTTATGAAGATTCAGTAATGGTGCCGATCAATTTGTTGCCATTGCCTACTGTACCTAATATTTCATATTTCCCTGCTAATCCTTGTGTGAATACGGTGGTGAATTTTACTACAGCTAACCCCGGACCATCATGGAACTGGAGTTTCGGTGATGCAGGTACTTCAGTATTGCAGAATCCTTCGCATGTTTATACTACTGCCGGAAATTATAATGTGCAGTTGTATGTAACCAATGCTTCCGGCTGTTCAGATACAGCAACTACCGCAATAACAGTGGAAGATGTGCCTGTCGTTCCGGTGATCACTGGTCCGGATAGTGTGTGTATTAATTCGCTTGCCTCTTATAATTTCTCGCAACCATTGTTCCCGGGAGCTTATTACTCCTGGTCATTATCAAATTCGCCGAAAGGAATCATTTCTTCTTCCGGTAACAACTTTTTGAATTTGAAATGGACAATTGCAGGGACGGATACTGTGAAAGTGCGTGTACAGGCAAATTGTCTGGATACGACGATTAAATATGTGGTAGTAATTAGTCCGTTGCCTACTCCTGGTATCTCTGTGATTTCTCCCGCTTGTCAGAATTCGAATGTGGCATTTACAGGAACAGGTGGTGGAACGTATGCATGGACATTCGCAGGCGGATCGCCCGGATCTTCTTCGATTTCAAATCCTGTTGTTACTTATGGAGCACCGGGTAGTTACAATGTTTCTTTATCTGTGGTGAGTGCCGCTGGTTGTGCTGCATCAACAAATACAACGATGGTGATCAACCCTGAACCCAATGCGTTGATAAACGGACCTGCCACCATTTGCGCTTTCCCGGGAAATGTTACTATGAGTGCAGTAGCGCAACCTGG
Source organism: Bacteroidia bacterium (assembly GCA_044341715.1). Classification (GTDB taxonomy): domain Bacteria; phylum Bacteroidota; class Bacteroidia; order AKYH767-A; family OLB10; genus JAJTFW01. The sequence goes on from JBIIRF010000022.1 coordinate 8,246, forward strand.
TTATACGTTCCTCTGGACACCAACCGGTAGTACTTCTCCATCTATTACAACTACGATTAGTTCGCTGACTACCTTCAGTTGTGTGGTCACTAATTCGTTTGGCTGTACAAAACTTTCCAATTCGATTACGGTAGATACATTGTCGTGTGTGCAGGTTATCGATTCATGTAATGTAAATGATAGTATCGACTTTACTTATACTCCGCCGATCTGCTTGACTCAAACATATACGAAGATTTATACAGGCACACTAACAGGCTGGTCTTTTGGTCCTGGTGGTAGTGCAGGTGCGGTGAGTCCTGTGTCTGCTACGTATCCTTTCCCTGGGATTTTCCCTGTGACCGTATCCGGAGTGGCTATTGGAACATATCCGGACGGTTCTGTTTGTACAAAGAATATTGCGAGAACAAGAAATGTTACCATTCCTTTTGATCCTGACTTTGATTTCAAGTATCAGTGCAATGGTTCTAATGTCATGCAGGTTCTCTTTACAAATACTTCGAAGTATCTTGGCTCTGCTGCTGCTTACAATTGGACTTGGTTCGATGTTACAACTGCATCAACGCTCTCTACGAATCCTTTCCCGCCGGCAATTACTCTGGCAGCCGGTTCGCACGTGATTAATCTGAGTGTTTTCGATCCGGTTACCGGCGCTTCATGTACAATCACGAAAACAATCAATGTTCCTGTTCCGATTGTTGCTTCGTTTACGGTGTCATCACCACTCTGTGTGGGTGCTCCAAATGCATTTACCAATACTTCTGTTAGTCTCGCTAATCAGTCTTCGATGTTGTTTAACAACGGAAATGGTGGAACGGCTACTACTTCTCCTGCGAGTATTCCTTATGCGAGCTCAGGAAGTTTTACGGCGACATTATCCGTGACAGATATTTATGGTTGTACTTCTTCGGCATCACAGTCGGTAACAGTGATTCCTGCAGGGTCAGGAACGATTACAGTAGGAGCACTTGCATGTGATTCTGTTTCGTTGACAGCTTCAGGTCCCGGGCCGTTTACGTGGAATGTGATCTCTCCACCTCCTGTTCCGAATAATCCTGCGTATGTAAAAACAAGCGGTTATTATAGTGTAACCGGAATTGGTGTGAATGGATGTCCATACACTGCTGGTCCTGTACAGGTAACGGTTAACAAATCACCGCAAGTGACTATTACCGGACAAACACAATACTGTCAGGGTGAAGCATTGAATATTAAAACTTCTGCTGCGGGAATAAACTACGCATGGATTCGTTTGCCTTCAACTCCTGTTGGTGGAAATTCACCTAACCTTACCATCATTGCCAATACACCAGGTACGTTTACATATCAGGTGACCGTGACAGCTGCTAATGGATGTACCGGCTCGGCTACTTATACTATTACTGTAGATCCTGTTCCGGGTTCTGCATCAATTGTGGCGAATGGTCCGTTGACGTTCTGTCAGGGTGATAGTGTGAAATTAACAGTGAGTCCTCCGGGCTTCTCGTATCTCTGGTCGAAGTCTCCGGCACCTCAGTTGACATCTCCTGCAAATGCACAACCTGATTTCTGGGCTACGCAGAGTGGAACATACTCTGTGATTGTGACAACGGCTAACGGTTGCGCCTATCCGGCAATTGCTCCGGTGGTGGTAACGGTGAATCCTGTTCCACCTGCGAATATTACCGGCGATACCACATTATGTCAGGGTGAAACACTTACCTTGACGAGTACACCGGTGGGTGGTGCTACTTATAGCTGGACGGGTCCCGGAGCTTCCGGTAATACCAATCCGTTTGTGAAGACCAATATGCAGCCGTTTAATTCCGGTTATTATGTGGTGACTGTTACCAATACGTTTGGTTGTACTGCTACAGATTCGGTGGATGTAACAGTTTATCCAGGACCGGTTGCACCAATTATCAATAGTAATCCGGGCGGTGTGCTCTGTGAAGGTCAGTTGTTTAATCTCTTTGTTACAAATCCTACAGGCGGACAAACATATGGCTGGAGCACTGGTCAACTTGGTCTAAGTATAAATGCTGTGCTCCCTGGCGATTATTTTGCAGTAACCTCTAATATTTTTGGATGTACTGCACAATCGAATATCATCACCATTCATCCAAAACCCGACTTGAGTTGTGTGCCAACCGGATGTTATGAATTCTGTACTGAATGTGATTCGGTAAGTGTTCCTGGTCCCTTTGGATTGTTTAGTTACCAATGGGAAATTTTTAATGGAGTTAATTTCATGTTCTATTCGTCAAATCAGAACCTGACTGTAGTTCCTCCGGGTGGTAAATTCAGATTGATAGGTGCTACTCAATGGGGTTGCGCAGATTCGACTGATACCCTTTCCGTTGATTTTACAGATTGTTGTCCTGCACCTGATACCACTACCTGCGCAGATGCATGCGTAAACTTCGATAACAATAATCTAAGCGGATGGCAACCTTATCCTACAGCACCGAATGTCGGGCTGACTGTAACGAATATTGGTTCGCAAAATGGTCCTACTGATTATTTCATTCAGGCTTCTGATTTAGCGGGACCATCCTTCCTCGAGGGTAGCTTTAATCTCTTGGGTAAATGGTGTTGCGGAGAATTCTGCTTCGATTATAAACTTATTGATGATGCAGTGGCCGGATCTCCGAGTGTGAATCCGCAGTTTACGATTTTCAATGGTACACTTGGATTCAGATTTACAGCATCTGCTGCAGTGAATGAAAATTCGCCATGGCAGCGTTTCTGTGCGCCAATTTCCGATTGTGCTCCTCCGCCGGTAAGTCCTGCCGGTACATGGGCGCCGATTGCAGGAACTGTAGCTGCCGACTGGACCACAGTTTTGTCAAATGTTACAAATGTGGTATTCAAAGTAGATTATACTGCCGGTGTTGGTGAGACATCCGGTTACGATAATGTTTGTATTCAATCCGGCTTGCCTTCGGTTAATGCAGGAAATGATACCACCGTATGTGCCGGTTCCGTAATTACACTGCATGCTGATAGTTGCAATGGTACTGCCACCTGGTATCAGATTTTAGGAGATTCACTTGTATATGTGGGGAATGGTCCGATAGTGGATGTAACTCCTCAGCAAACTACCTGCTATGTACTTATTTGTTGCAATGCGGGTGCATGTTGCTGCGATACGGATACGGTTTGCGTAAATGTTAATCCATTGCCGATTTTGAAATGGACTACAGTGTATCCTTCCGTTTGTCAAAACTCAGCTGCGATTTTCCTCGATTCATCGAATGTAATGGTTTGGGTGAATAATAACTGGGTGCCTGTTTCTCAATTGAGTGGTACAGGTTCCTTCTCCGGACCTTTTGTTACGGGAAGTTATTTTAATCCTACAACGATTGGAACATATACTATTTGTTATACCTGGACAGATTCACTGGGATGTACGTCAACAACGTGCAATACTATTTCTGTTCAATTCTGCTGCGATACAACTTTCCAGATCAACGCAGGAGCGGATACAACAATTTGCGCAGGTGAAGTAGTGGTGTTAACAGTAACAGGCTGCACAGGTTCTCCGCAATGGTTCAAGATGACAGTTACTGGTCCGGTTCCAGTTGGACAAGGCCCAATCTTCGACGCCTTCCCACAAACATCGACCTGCTACATGGTTGTATGTTGTGATCCATTGTATCCTGCATGTTGCGATACAGATACGGTCTGCATAAATGTACTTCCACATCCAACACTTAGCTGGCCTACAGTATATCCGAACGTCTGCAATAACAGCGGACCGATCACACTGAATCCTGCCGATGTATTGGTGACAATAAATAACATTACACTTCCTGTCACTCAAGCTGGCGGTACTGGATCCTTCAGTGGTCCGGGCGTGAGTGGAAACATCTTCACACCTCCAGGTATCGGTACATACACGATCTGCTACACGTGGACCGACTCGATGGGATGTTCATCTACAGTTTGTAATACCATTACAGTGGAATTCTGCTGCGATACAACTTTCCAGATCAACGCCGGCGCGGATACAACAATTTGTGCAGGCAGTGTAGTTACATTGACAGTAACAGGATGCACAGGTTCTCCGCAATGGTTCAAGATGACAGTTGCCGGTCCGGTTCCAGTAGGACAAGGCCCAATCTTCGACGCCTTCCCACAAACATCGACTTGTTATGTGGTGATTTGTTGTGATCCATTGTATCCTGCATGTTGCGATACAGATACTGTTTGTGTGAATGTTCTTCCTCATCCAACACTTAGTTGGCCTACAGTATATCCGAACGTCTGCAACAACAGCGGACCGGTTACACTGAATCCTGCAGATGTACTGGTGACAATAAATAACATTACACTTCCTGTTACTCAAGCCGGCGGAACAGGATCCTTCAGCGGTCCGGGCGTAAGTGGAAACATCTTCACACCTCCTGGCATTGGTACTTACACGATCTGTTACACATGGACAGATTCATTAGGTTGTTCAGCTACTGTTTGCAATACAATAACAGTGGAATTCTGCTGCGATACAACCTTCCAGATCAACGCCGGCGCTGACACTACAATTTGCGCAGGTGGAGTAGTTGTGTTGAATGTGACAGGTTGTACAGGAACACCAACCTGGTACGCAATGTCAGTAGAAGGGTTGATTCCAGTTGGACAAGGCCCAATCTTCGACGCCTTCCCGCAAACATCGACTTGTTATGTGGTGATTTGTTGTGATCCATTGTATCCTGCATGTTGCGATACTGATACCGTTTGTATAAATTTATTACCTCATCCAACGCTAAGCTGGCCAACAGTATATCCGACCATTTGCAACAACGGTGGACCAATTACTTTGAATCCTGCAGATGTACTGGTGACAATAAATAACATTACACTTCCTGTTTCTCAAGCCGGCGGAACAGGATCCTTCAGTGGTCCAGGTGTAAGTGGAAACATCTTCACACCTCCCGGCATTGGTACATACACGATCTGTTACACATGGACAGATTCATTAGGTTGTTCAGCTACTGTTTGCAATACAATAACAGTAGAGTTCTGCTGCGATACAACCTTCCAGATTAATGCCGGCGCTGATACAACAATTTGTGCAGGTGGAGTAGTGACGTTGAGTGTTACAGGATGCGCCGGAACACCAACTTGGTACATGACGTCAGTGGAAGGATTAATACCTGTCGCGCAAGGCCCAATCTTCGACGCCTTCCCGCAAACATCGACTTGCTACGTGGTGATCTGTTGTGATCCATTGTATCCTGCATGTTGCGATACAGATACGGTTTGTGTAACAGTGTATCCACATCCGATTCTGAGTTGGCCATCGATCTATACCGATATCTGTCAGAACGGAGGATCAATCACACTGAATCCGAACGATATCTTCGTTGACATCAATAACACATGGGTTATGTCAGGCTTTGCTGGCGGAACGGGTGTGTTCTCGGGTCCTGGAATAACAGGAAATACGTTCACACCTCCTGGTCCGGGCAGTTATGTGATTACCTTCACGTACACCGACCCTAACGGTTGTGTAGCTACGATATCGAACAGCATCACGGTAATCTTCTGCTGCGATACCACTTATCAGATCTCCGCCGGTAACGATACGAGCATCTGTGCAGGTGGAGTAGTGACGTTGAGTGTTACAGGATGCGCCGGAACACCGACATGGTACATGATGTCGGTAGAAGGATTAATACCGGTTGGACAAGGCCCAATCTTCGACGCCTTCCCGCAAACATCGACTTGCTACGTGGTGATCTGTTGTGATCCATTGTATCCTGCATGTTGCGATACAGATACGGTTTGTGTAACAGTGTATC
>JBIIRF010000237.1:0-4453 GCA_044341715.1 Bacteroidia bacterium
TGCTTCAGCAGTGCAACCAAGTGGAAAGGATGGACGCATTACCAAGGGCGATGTGTTGAATGCGATTGCTGCCGGTCCAGCTCCTGCAGTAACTCCTGCTAAAGCAGCACCATCACCTGCACTTGCGGTACCTGTTGCATCCGGAAGCAGAGAACAACAACGTGAAAAGATGACCATGCTGCGTAAGAAAGTAGCACAGCGGTTGGTGGCAGTGAAGCAAAGTACAGCGATGTTAACCACTTTCAACGAAGTGGACATGAGCGCAGTGATGAATGTACGGAAACAATACAAAGATATTTTCAAAGAGAAGCACGGTGTTAGTTTAGGATTCATGAGCTTCTTTACAAAAGCAGTTTGTGAAGCATTGAAAGCTTTTCCGGCGGTGAATGCACAAATTGACGGAGACGAGATTGTCTATCATCACTATTGTGACATAGGCATCGCCGTTAGTGCACCAAAAGGACTAATGGTTCCGGTATTGCGCAATGCAGAAGGAATGAGTCTGGCAGAAATTGAAGGAGGAATCGGCGCATTAGCCGCCAAAGCCCGCGACAGTAAACTTTCCATAGAAGAAATGACCGGTGGCACTTTTACCATCACCAACGGAGGTGTATTTGGCAGTATGATGTCCACGCCGATCATCAATCCACCGCAGAGTGCTATCCTCGGCATGCACAACATCGTAGAGCGTCCGGTAGCAATTAACGGAAAAGTTGAAATCCGTCCGATCATGTACCTCGCCCTTTCCTACGACCACCGCATCATCGACGGCCGCGAATCAGTCGGCTTCCTCGTCAAGGTAAAACAAATGATCGAAGATCCAATCAAACTCCTCACCGCCGGCAACGATCCATTGAAAGTGCTGCTGCAAGTCTAGCTAGCCTCTAGCCCTAGGCCTCTGGCTGCTGGCTTCGTGAATCAACTTGCGATGTTTTAACGCAGCGACCGCAGCGACCCCGCAGCGACCGCCGCGTTTAAGTCTCCACGTGTACATAGGACTAGTATTTCCCCACTTTCCCCGAATCATTTAATAGCTTCAGGACATAGATCCATAAAATATGCCTTAATCTGTATATATGGTGGCTTTAGCAATTCAAAGAACTCACCAATTCACTCCCGAGGTTCCTTCCTCACTCGGGGCCTACGGCAATTTGCTAATTACTCCGCTACCGCTACTACTTCTTCTACGCCGGGAACCATCTGCTTGAGCAGGTTTTCTATGCCTGATTTGAGAGTGACAGTAGAGGAGGGGCATCCGCTGCAGGCGCCTTTGAGTACTACGCTTACTACGCCATCCTGAAATGAACGGAAATGAATGGCACCGCCGTCGCCTTCAACAGCCGGACGTACATATTCTTCGAGTACTTCGATGATCTTTTTCTCTGCCTCGGGATCGTGTGGTGTATGGGCGCGTTCTTTTGCAGGTGTGGTTGCAGTAACAGGGGCCGGTTGTGGTGCGCTGTTTTCTTTGCGTCCCGGTATATGTCCTTCTTCAAATGGAGAGCTGATGAACAATTGTTCTCCCGACATCAGAAAGCCACGTATAAACTCCCGTAAAATATTGGTGAGGTCGAACCAATCGAGTTCGGATACTTTGTTGATGGTGACAAAATTAGAGGTGATGAAGACCTTGGTGACTCCGCTGAATCCGAAAAGATCCCGTGCAAGGGGACAATTCACCGCTTCTTCGGGTGTGTTGTACTCAACAGTGCCGCCTTCGAGTAACATAACGTCGGCTACAAATTTGAGACTGTTGGGATTAGGAGTGAGTTCGGCGTAAACGTTGATTGGGCGCATGGTGCAAAGATATGGAGTTGATAACAATCAGACCAAGGGAATGTTTTACACAGATTAGCCGTATTTTTGCGGTGGACCGCCTATCGTGGTTCCCTATCAACATGCAACAGCAAACGGATTTCCTGGTTATTGGTTCGGGTATTGCGGGCTTGAGTTATGCCCTGAAAGTGGCAGAATTTGGCTCGGTAACCATTATTACCAAGGCCAACCGCGATGAAACGAATACCAAGTACGCGCAAGGGGGAATTGCTGCTGTTACCTACGCACCCGATTCGGTAGAGAAGCATATTGCAGATACGCTGGATGCCGGGGATGGACTTTGTGATGAAAAGATCGTCCGTATGGTGATAACCGAGGGAATGGAGCGGATCACTGAGTTGATTAACTGGGGCGCCGACTTCGATAAGGATGAATCGGGGAAATACGATCTCGCCCGTGAAGGTGGTCATAGTGAACACCGTATCCTCCACCATAAAGACAGTACCGGCGCCGAGATTGAACGTACGTTGCTGGATCAGATCGCGAAGCATCCGAATATTCAACTGATCACGCATCTCTTTGCGCTCGATCTCATTACTGAGCACCATCTCGGACAAGAAGTCAGACGTAGCTCTGGTGGTATCTCCTGTTTTGGTGTGTATGCACTGAATCTCAAAACACGTAAGGTAGAAACGATACTCAGTCGTATTACCATGGTAGCAACAGGCGGTGCCGGACAACTATACCGCACGACAACCAATCCGAGAATAGCAACAGGAGATGGTGTGGCGATGGTGTACAGAGCAAAAGGGCATGTGCAGGACATGGAATTTATCCAGTTTCACCCGACAGGATTATATGAACCGGGAGTGAGTCCGGCTTTTCTCATATCCGAAGCCGTTAGAGGTGCCGGTGCTATTCTCCGCAATGCCGAACACGAAGATTTCATGCCCCGTTACGACGAACGCGGATCACTCGCACCGAGAGATATCGTCGCACGTGCCATCGATAACGAGATTAAACTTGCCGGAGGAGAACATGTCTGGCTCGACTGTACCGGCATCGATCCCGAAAAATTCGAAGCGCATTTTCCGAATATCCTTGGTAAGTGTAAACGCATTGGCATTGATCCCTCGAAAGATTTTATTCCTGTTGCACCGGCAGCGCATTATATCTGCGGCGGTATCAGCGTCGACGAAAACGGCTGCAGCGATATCGCCAATCTCTATGCCGCCGGGGAATGTGCACGCACCGGATTACATGGAGCAAATCGTCTCGCGAGTAACTCGTTGCTCGAAGCCGTGGTTTTTTCGCACCGCGCCTGGAAACACAGCGTTGAGAAATTAAAAGAAGTTACTTTCTGTAACGATATCCCCGACTGGAATGCAGAGGGAACAACCGCACCGCGTGAAATGATTCTGATTACAGAAAATATCCGCGAACTACAGGCACTGATGACGAACTATGTCGGCATTGTGCGCAGTAATACCCGACTTAAACGCGCCATGGATCGACTGCGGATCATTTACGGAGAGACGGAAGCGTTATATCTACGCACCACGGTGTCACCACCACTTTGTGAGCTACGAAACATGATCAACGTATCGTATCTCGTGGTGAAGGCCGCTATGGCGCGTACGGAAAATCGCGGACTCCATTACAATACTGATCTTGAATCCGCACAACTGGCCACCCGAAATGACGGATCTGTTTAAAATTTTTAAAATCAATTCACACGAGTTGTTTCGGCAATATGCGCTGGAGATTTTCCAACGGCAAAGTCGTGAATTACCGGTGTATCGGGAATTCCTTCAAGCCTTGAATTGTCATCCGGCAGATGTGATTTCGCTGGAACAAATACCTTTTCTTCCGGTGGAGTTTTTTAAGAGCCGTACTGTACTTCTCGAGGGAAAACAACCACAGGCGGTCTTTACTTCCAGTGGTACACAAGGACAAACGACTTCTTCTCATCCTGTTGCCGATCTCCGCTTATATGAAGAAAGTTTCATGTCGGCTTTCCTGAAGTTTTATGGCGAGCCTGAAGAATACTGTCTGCTTGCACTATTGCCTTCTTATCTCGAAAGAGAAGGGTCCTCGCTGGTCTATATGGCCGAGAAACTGGTAGTGGCTACACGACACCCCGAGAGTGGATTTTACCTGCATCAGTACGAAGCTTTAGCGGAAAAACTAACCATGCTGAAGGCCGCAAAGCAAAAAACGATTCTCCTCGGTGTGACGTATGCGCTGCTGGATCTTGCGGCTTCTTTCCCTGTCGATTTTCCGGAACTGATCATCATGGAAACCGGTGGGATGAAAGGAAAGCGCAAGGAAATGGTGAGGGAGGAAGTCCACAAAGTACTTTGTCAGGCATTCGGAATTCAGTCAGTCCACTCTGAATACGGAATGACGGAGCTCTTGTCGCAGGCTTATTCCAAAGGCCAGGGCATCTTTACAGCACCACCCTGGATGAAAGTAATGATCCGCGACATCCACGATCCTTTTCTGCTGCTTCTTCCTGAACGAACAGGCTGCATCAACATTATCGATCTCGCCAATGCAGATTCCTGTTCCTTTCTCGCCACCGGTGATCTCGGGAAATGCCATGCCGACGGTACCTTCGAAATTTCCGGACGATTTGATCAGGCAGAGATAAGGGGCTGTAACCTCATGGTAGAGT
>JBIIRF010000238.1:0-4438 GCA_044341715.1 Bacteroidia bacterium
TGCACTTTGGGAACTTTTTTTACGGCCGGTAAATAAAGAGTGTTGCCTGCGTTTCGCGTAAACTGATCGGTTTTCTTACATTTTTGAGTGATTTTCTCCCGAATGAGGATGATAACATGAAAGTTTTTTCAAGTACATGCAAAGGAGTGAATACACTTTATTTCGATACCGATGTACCTTTTCGCCAAAAGTTTCGTATCTTTGTACTATCAAAGCGTGATTTCTATCGGTGGTTACTTCATCACACGCAAACCCTCAAACGGTTTTAATAGAAATTACATGGCGGTTTCCGTAACGCCTTCAGCACTTGTTGTGCCTGATGTTAAACGATTACGGCTCATTTATTATGACATTTAGTGATTTGCAGTTGCTGCCTGAAATTCAGGAGGCATTGCGCGAAAAAGGGTATGTACAACCTACACCTGTACAGGAACAAACGATTCCCGCTGTGATGCAGGGTCGTGATGTATTATCATTGGCACAAACGGGCACAGGAAAAACAGCTGCGTTTGCATTGCCGATTTTACACGTGCTGGCTACTACGCCGCAAGTGAAAGGTTGCCGTGTTTTGATATTGGCACCTACTCGTGAACTGGCTATTCAGATTCACGATAATTTCAGTGCATACGGTAAAAAGCTTCCGTATAAAATGGCATTGCTGTATGGCGGTGTCGGACAACAAGCGCAGGAGCAGGCGTTGCGTCGTCATCCTTCTATCATCATTGCTACACCGGGCCGTTTGCTCGATTTATACAGTCAGGGCCATCTTCGTCTCGATTATATCGATATGCTGGTATTGGATGAATGTGATCGTATGCTCGACATGGGCTTTTCCCGCGATCTGAATAAGATTCTTGGATTGTTGCCGGAAGATCGTCAGACCTTACTGTTCAGCGCTACTATGCCGCAGGATATCGCCTCTATCGCTGAAAAGCATATGCATAATCCCGTACGTGTGCAGATTGTAACCGATGAATCCAATCTCCCGAAAATCCGTCAGCGCATGTACTATGTGAACCGCGATAAACGTCAGCAGTTATTGCTGGATGTATTGGAACAGGAACCTGCAGCTCAAGCATTGATCTTTACCCGTACCAAACGCGGCGCAGATCGTTTATCGAAGGTGTTGACGAAAGAAGGACATCCGGCGCAGGCTATCCACGGCGATAAATCGCAGAGTCAACGTGAGAAAGCTTTACAGGCATTCAAGGGCGGACGATTGAAAATTCTGGTGGCAACCGATCTGGCTTCACGTGGTATCGATGTAAAAGAACTGGATCTGGTGATCAATTATGAAATGCCGGATGAAGCTGAAACGTATGTGCATCGTATTGGTCGTACCGGACGTGCAGGACGCGAAGGTGTTTCTGTGAGTTTCCGTGGTTTCGATGATGGCGATGTAGAGAAAGAACTGATCCGCAAGTATGGTCCCGAACTCGAGATCATCCGTAAACATGCCCTCTTACCGGATGGCGTATTGATAGCTCCTGATCCCGCGCATGCACCTAAAAACAGGGCATCGTATGGCAAAGGACGTCCCGCACAGAAAACGGCTGCACCGGCACGCAAACCGGGACGACGTTAAAAAATTCGATTATTTCGGGAGTAGATTCTTCAACACGGTATATTGTTCAATGTGCCGTTTGCCGGATTTACTCCCGAGTTTTTTCCACTCCTCCATAATTTTTTCTACCCGTCGCTCAGGGTTGGGGTGAGTACTCAGAAAAACCAATGGACCCAGACTCTCTCCCTGTTCTTCCATCTTTTCAAAAAAACGGGCCACACCCCGCGGATCATATTCCGTATCGTACAGGTAACGCACACTCTGCAAATCAGCTTCCGTTTCATCGCCGCGGCTGAAGGTTAATCCCGCCAGACTCCCTGCAATATCTCCCACATTCGAATCGTCGCCGAAGATCAGCCGAAGTGCCAGTTGCAAACCGTAACTCTTCGTCATCTGCTCTGTGCTATGACGCAAATCGGCATGCGCAATTTCATGACCCAGCACACCGGCCAGCTGATCCTCACTTTCGAGATAGCGGATAAGTCCCGTATACACGTAAATATATCCACCAGGCGTACAGAACGCATTCAGCACAGTATCCTGATGCAGAATCCGCACCTCCCAGCTGAAATCCTCTCTATGCAGCAGCTCATCGCTCTCCAGAATCTTCGCCACGATGCCCCGAACTCTTTTATACAATTCCGGATGCCGGCCTTCATCCAGGATCGGATACTGCAGCGGATCAGCCTCCATTTCCTGATTAAAACGGGCACCCAAACCCGCATCTTCCTCGATACTGAAAACGTTCCAATCGCCATCCCTGCTGGTACAGGACGACAGGAATAAAACCCCAAACAGCATGATTAACAGCGAATGGCGCATAACTTGGTGATGAAATAGAAACACAGTTGTGATTTGTACGTATATATTTGCCTCAACCAAAATTATACATCCTTCGTGATATGTTAATGAAAGATTTAGTAGCCGCCTTTACGCAGCATATGCGCGAGGCCATGGAAATCGGCAGCAAGGCTCAACTCAGTAAGTCCGCACACCCTATTCGTAACGTTTTGGTAACCGGACTCGGCGGATCGGGCATCGGTGGAACCATCGTAGCACAGGTGACCGACAAAGCCATGAATGTACCCCTGCTGGTGAACAAGGATTATTTCCTGCCTTCCTTTGTAGATCAGCATACGCTGGTAATTGTATCGTCCTACTCCGGCAATACCGAAGAGACATTACAGGCACTCGATGCTGCACTCGCAAAAGGCGCAAAAATTACCTGCGTAACCAGTGGAGGAAAGATCGGAGCCATCGCCAAGGAAAAAGGCCTCGACCTGGTCACTATTCCCGGCGGAATGCCACCACGTGCCTGCTTTGGTTATTCCTTTACACAGATTCCTTACATCCTACAATACCACGGACTCATCAACGATAGTTTCCGACAGGATCTCAGCGATTGCGTAACCTTACTCGACCGTGAAGAAGAAGCGGTGAAGAAAGAAGCGTATGCTATTGCCCAGGCCCTGGTAGGTAAACTGCCCATCATTTATTGCGAAGCCCGGTACGAAGGAGTAGCAGTACGCTTCCGTCAGCAGATCAATGAAAACAGCAAGATGTTATGCTGGCACCATGTACTGCCCGAGATGAATCACAATGAACTCGTAGGCTGGACAGAACCACATCCCGAAGCAGTAGTCCTCATGTTCCGTTGCGAAGATGATTATTACCGCACACAAAAACGCATGGAGATTTCACGCGATGTAGTAAAGAAACACGGAGCCGGATATATCGAAATGGCCGCCAAAGGAGCAAGTCAGTTACAACGCTCACTCTATCTCCTCCACCTGGGCGACTGGGTAAGCTGGTACATTGCCGAGATAAAAGATATTGATGCCACCGAAGTACGTGTTATTGATTTCCTCAAAAACGAATTAGCCGGTGTATAAGCAAACCGTTTATATGTTCATGATCGTTGCCGGATTCTTAGCGGGATCCTGCAACGGTCCTATGGACAATAAAACCGACGCCGAATGTGCCGACTCCCTTCAGGCCCGCGAACTCGAACTGCGCCAACAGGACTCCCTCAACGCATCGGCTTCTGCACCTGAAATGACCGCCACCGGTGAATTAACCATTGCCATTTTTGAAAACGAAACCGGAGGTGGATTTGGATATGATCTCCTCAGCGGCGGCACCACACTCATCCATCAACCGCATATTCCCGCCATCAACGGCATGAAAGGATTTGCCACCCGTGAAGATGCTGAGAAAGTAGCCGGACTAATGCTTTATAAAGTAAAAAACGGCATCATGCCACCCACTATTTCCATAGAAGAAATGGATAGTTTGAAGATTGTGAAGTAAACCGAAACAGCATTTTTCTGATCAGACTCTTTCGGCACAATATCTTCGCCTGCCAATCCTTTTTGCTGCTTTACCAGTAGATACTTCAGCATTGTAATAGTCTCTCAACGGTTTCCCGGGAAAATTTCTTATTTTAGTAGTACGATTGAATACAGGTATAATTTATCCCGGCAGTTATACGATCAATTCAATCATCACCAATCTATGAAATCACGATTTCTTTTTCTTGTGTTGTTGTTTTTTTCCCATAATGTATTGGGACAGGGGTTTTATAATCATGAATGGTTGATTGGATACTGGACTCAACCATACAATACTGGCAGAATGACATTTGATACTTCTAGTTATAGCTATACTACTGAAGTGCGTAAAATGGGATTTTGGGGCACTCAAGGCAACATCTGCGATGCACAGGGGAATTTCCTGATGAGCAGTAATGGGGTATGGATTGCCAATGCAAACAATGATACCATGCTCAATGGAAGTGGATTGAATCCGGGGTACTTTGTCAATGCATGGCCAAACGGATCACTCATTACCAATGGTAATTTCTTCATTCCTACT
>JBIIRF010000239.1:0-4436 GCA_044341715.1 Bacteroidia bacterium
GGCAATCACAATCGCACATCCTAAAAACTGATTCTTTTCATCATGCACCGGACTCGCAGCAACTGAAACTCCGATGCTGCTGTTATCACGCTTTACAATGATAAAACAATCACTGCTCGACCATGCTTCATCCTTTTTCATCTTCGCCATCAATTCATCCTTACGCATAGCAACGCCACCTTCTTCCTCGATTACAAAGAGTCCGAAAGCATCCATACCTGCAGCGGTAGCACTGGAATAACCCAGCATATTCTCTGCGCGTTCATTGAGGTAAGTTACACGGCCATCGGTATCTACTACGATAATCGCTTCTTCCACTTTCGCTAATGCATTGGCCAGACGATGCTGACTATCGCGCACTTCACGATCGCGGGAGAATTTGAAGAGTGCCATTTCAACAGTCGTTTTCAAATCCGACTCATTAAATGGTTTCACGATATAACCATAGGGCTCCGTTACTTTGGCGCGATCGAGAGTTTCCTGATCAACATAAGAAGTAAGGAAGATCACCGGGATATTGTATTTTTCCTTGATATGTTCAGCAATGTGAATACCATCTTCCTCTCCTTTTAACTTAATATCGAGGAATACCAGATCAGGCTGTACTTGTTCCAGTTTTTCATAGGCAGCAGCAGCGGAAGAGGCAGTTGCAGGAACTTCATAGCCCAGTTTCTCCAGTGATTTCTGGATATCCTTGGCAACAATACTTTCGTCTTCTACAACAAGAATTCGGGTTTTAGTCATTCGAGGTGAGGTTTAACTTATGCGGCTAAAATTAATAATATATTTTACTCCATTACCAGGTTCATTTTCAACAAGCATTTTTCCTTCCAGCTGGTCGGTTAAGGCCTGGATAAGTTGAATTCCCAGTGAATCGGAAGTTTCGAGGGTAAATCCTTCGGGCATACCGACGCCATTATCTCCGATGATCAAGAGGAATTTATCCGGTTCGGTTTGTTTTAATTCGATGAGAATCTCCCCTTTCCGGTCGCCTTTGAACGCATGTTTGAGCGAATTGGATACAATTTCGTTGATGATCAGTCCACAAGGCACCGCGGTGTCAATATCCAGGGAGATTTTTTCGGCATGAATTACTAAGGAAACCTTGGAAGCATTGATCCGGAAAGATTGCATCAGGTTCTCTGCCAGTCGTTTAATGTAGTCATCGAAGTCAATGCGGGAGAGTCCGTCTGTCTGGTAAAACCGTTCATGGATCAGCGCCATACTTTTGATCCTGTCCTGCCCTTCTTTCAGTGCTTTGTAGGCATTGTCATCGGTCACATAGCTGGTCTGAAGATTGAACAGACTGATGATAATCTGCAGGTTATTCTTTACCCGGTGATGGATCTCACGCAGCAACAGCCCTTTCTCTTCCAGTGCTTCGCGGATCTGTTCCTCCATGTGCTTACGGAGTGTGATATCGGTATCGATTACGACAATATTCTTTAGTTGTCCGGCTTCATTCAGGATGGGAGTTAATGTGGATGAGGCCCATCGCTTCTGCTTGTTTTTATGCTCAATCTCCGATTCATAAATAAACGACCTTCTCATCTTAATGCATTCATCCAGATGATCCAATACATCCTGATTGGTGGTTAATGTTTGCAGAGTCGCGCCTCGTCCTTTACGGGTTTCCTCCAACGTAAAGCCGGTCATTTTGGTATAACCGGTATTCACCCATTCCAATTCCAGGTGTTCATCGAAGATCATAACGGCGTTATCCGTTTCCGATGCAACGAGTGAAAGCTTGGCCAACTCGAGGTTCTTGGCCTGTAATTCACGGGTACGGGCTTCTACTTTCCGTTTCAGCATTTCCTGACTGCGTCGAAGAGATCTTGTTCGTACACGATAGGCCAGCAATACAGATCCTGCACCAACTACCACGTAGAGCAAATAGAAGAAAGGAGTTTTCCAGATCGGAGGCCGTATAGTGAAACTATAAGTTACCGGCACACTCCAGTCTTTATTGTTCGCACTTGCCTGCACCTTGAATATATACGATCCCGGAGGAATATTGGAATAACTGGCTGTTCCGTTTTTAGTGGGTGGCGACCAGTTTT
The DNA here is from genome assembly GCA_044341715.1 of Bacteroidia bacterium. Taxonomy (GTDB): domain Bacteria; phylum Bacteroidota; class Bacteroidia; order AKYH767-A; family OLB10; genus JAJTFW01. The sequence continues at coordinate 2,061 of JBIIRF010000239.1, forward strand.
CCTCGAAGCCTTCGAGCATATACCGGTAACGCACTTCGTCGGGAGCGGTAAGATAGATGGCACTGGAGATAAAACTGAGGTGATTGCTGTTATGTGGCAAGACCAGATCAATTGGGAGTCCGGTATTGTCGTCCACTTTGGATTTATTCTTTTTCCAGTCTACGTTTTCGAGAAAGAGCTGAATATTGCTGATAGAGACCAAGGGAAGCGTCACCGGCAACTCCCCTGCTTCAGGCTTATACCGAATAGCACCGTTCACTGTTGCAAACCAAATGTTTCCATAGATATCCTCACAGGCTGCATTACTCTCTACCCCGACAAAGCCATTACTTTTATCGTAGTGAATCGTTTTTACTTTTCCTTCTTCTAGATAGTTATTCCAGTCAACATAATCGATACCATCCGAAGTACCCAACCACAATCTGTTTTGTTTATCAATGTAATTAAACAGAATCTTCTCGTTATTAAGTCCGGAGTTTTTATTGATGAGTGTTACTGGTGCAGCCTGATTTCCCGGACGATAACGAATCAATCCATAATCATACGTACTGATCAGTAAGTTACCTCTTTTATCATCGATAATGGAAGTTATGAGCGCTTTGGGCAATCGGTGAGCATCATCAAAACTGATGGCTTTGCCGTTATCGAGATAAAACAAACCTTTCATCGTTCCTACCCAAACAACACCTTGTGCATCTTCGAAAAGTACCCTGACTTTATCATTCGACAAACCTTCGGTAATGCCTATCCGTGAGAGTTGATCTCCGGTGTATTTATAAATACCCTTATCGGTTCCGAAATAGTATGCACCGGATTTATCCTGCAATAAAGCATAAACGATCAGGCTACTAAGTCCGGGATACATTGCCTGAAATTCATCCTTCGCCGGATTATATCTTGCCGGTCCATTGGTTGTCCCGAACCAGATATACCCCTGACGATCGCGGTTGATACACCAGATATTATTGCTTTTCAGCCCTTCATTCGCTTTCACAGTATGAAATCCTGAAGCATCAAAATAATTCAATCCTCCCATGAGCGTACCGAACCAGATTCGATTACCGGAATCAGGGTACACTGAAAGGATATTGTTATTTGATAAACCGTCATCGATGGTATATGTCACGAAACGATCTCCGTTGTATTTGAAAAGTCCGTTCCAGGTTCCCAGCCAGTAGTTACCTTCCCGGTCTTCGATAACGGATTTTACAATATTGCTATTGACATCGCTACTCAGCTTAACACCTTCAAAAACCTTCTCTTTAAATTTCGCCAATCCTCCACCGTAAGTACCTACCCACCAATGGCCGTTATGGTCCTGTGTAAGATTTTCTACTCTTTCATTCGGAAGCCCTTGTTCAGTGGAATAATTACGAAAAACGCGACCATCCCATACACTCACACCTTCATACGTACCAAACCAGATTTCACCGTTTCGGTCTTCACGAATGGAGTAAACGATATTATTCAAGAGACCATTCTCCGTTGAAAAATTAAAGAACTTTTTCCCATCGAACATACTCACACCACCGATTGTAGCCACCCACATACGCCCTTTCGAGTCGCGCATGAGATCAAAAACATTGTTATTGATCAAACCTCGTGTATTGGTAATACTTTGGAAATTTTTCCCGTCAAACCGACTGATTCCTTCCGAAGTTCCTACCCATAAATTCCCCTTTTCATCCTCACAAATAGCATTGATATTATCACTCAACAGGCCATCATTGGTAGAATAGGTAAAGTAGCCGGTACCGGTAAATTTCACCAAACCTTTCCGGATCGTACCGAACCAGATATTTCCCTTTTTATCTTCATAAATAGTTTTTACCGGATTACTATAAAGGACATTCCCCTGCTCAAAACGGGTAAAAGTCTTACCATCGAACCGACAACCACCGCTCATTGTCCCGATCCAGAGCCTTCCCACTCTATCCTGCAGGATTTTATTCACCTGATTGCCGGGAAGTCCATCGGAAACCGAAAAAGAATTCAGATTAAACCGCTGAGCATCAGCACCAATGGCTATAAAAACCAACAAGCAGATGCACCAGAATTTTAGCAGACGATTTCGCACGATGTTTTTACAGGCTTTTCAGGTAGAAGTTGCAATGTTACAGAAAATGAAAACAACCTCATTCAAACGCTCCAACGTACCGGATGATGATTTGATATTCACCTCATTTTCAAAAATTCACCCTTCAATTACAGCCATTTACACCTTTTAACAATTCATTCGTGAAAAAAGCATTTTTTTCCTCTTCTTTCACTTGCATAGTATCGCTATTACTGCATACATTTGCTAAAATCCTTATTTAGGGTTCAGGCCATAAACTATCAACATAATTCAAAATATGACAACTAAACTTACTAATG
>JBIIRF010000240.1:0-4428 GCA_044341715.1 Bacteroidia bacterium
TAGAGGAAGTAAAGTGGTCCGCCCGCGACACATGGCTGGTGACCGGTTGTAACTGTGAACGTATTTTCCTTCTTTAGTAAATTAATCTGCTCCTGCAATACCGGAAACTCCGCAAAATAGCGGCTATGCTGATCCGTTAGTTCCGCGCAGAGTACATCTCGGTGAAAAGGGAAATTACTCCGCTCCTTCACTACATCCGGAAACGAATCAATCGCCGGTACATATTTATAAAACGGACGGAGTTGAGGGTGACCTTCAATATAATCCATCATCAGCTTACCGTATATTCCGGAATCGCTCAATGGAATCTGATGAACCTGCATAGGAAAGAATTTAACCGGCGACTTCCCCGTAGAGATCAAACGCCGCTGTAGAAGTAATTTTTACCGGAGCGAAATCGCCAATACGAATATACGTGTCTTTTGCCGAAACCAATACTTCGTTATCTACTTCCGGCGAATCGAATTCGGTACGGCCCACAAAATAATCGCCTTCCTTACGATCGAACAGTACTTTGTAGGTATTCCCTACTTTACGGCTGTTGATGTCTTCTGAGACCTCCTGCTGGAGCGCCATCACCGCTTCTGCACGTTGCTGCTTCACCTCTTCCGGTACATCATCGTTCAATGCATAAGCCGAGGTATTCTCTTCGTGTGAATAGGTAAAAATTCCCAGACGATCGAAACGTGCTTTCTCTACAAAACGCAACATCGCTTCGTGATCTGCTTCTGTTTCGCCGGGATATCCTGCAATCAACGTTGTACGTAAAGCGATGCCGGGCACCTTCTCGCGGAAACGATTTACGAGTTCGTATGTTTTCGCCTCTGTAGTTCCGCGCTTCATCGACTTCAACATATTATCGCTGATATGCTGCAAGGGAATATCAATATACTTGCAGATCTTCGGTTCGCTGCGCATAACATCGAGCACATCTTCCGGAAATCCACTGGGGAATGCATAGTGTAAACGAATCCACTCAATACCATCAACCTCCGCCAGCTTACGCATCAGTTCTCCCAGGCGACGGTCTTTGTAAAGATCGAGTCCGTAATAGGTAGAATCCTGCGCAATCAGCAATAACTCCTTCGTCCCATTGGCCGCGAGCGATTTCGCTTCAGTCACCAGTTCTTCCATCGGACGCGAAAGATGTTTACCGCGCATCAACGGAATAGCACAAAAAGAACAGGGACGATCACAGCCCTCTGAAATTTTCATGTAAGCAAAGTGACGAGGTGTTGTCAGTAAACGTTCACCGATGAGTTCATGTTTATAATCAGCACCCAGAGTTTTCAGCAACAATGGTAAATCGCGCGTGCCGAAGTAAGCATCTACATTCGTAATTTCTTTCTCCAGATCCGGCTTGTACCTCTCCGAAAGACAACCTGTCACGATAAGTCTGTCGATTTTACCCTGCTCCTTCTTCTTCGCATAATGAAGAATAGTATCCACCGACTCCTGTTTTGCATTGTCGATAAATCCGCAGGTATTGATGATCACAATCGAAGCATCGTTTTTACTGCTCTCATGCACCACCTCAAAATCGTTCGCACGCAGCTGACCCATCATCACTTCAGAGTCCACCAGGTTTTTAGAACAACCCAGCGTTATCACATTTACCTTATTCTGCTTAAGTGTTTTTGTTTTCACGATTAATAAAACACGTTGAACTTTGATTTATCCACTACTACACGCACTTCCTCCGGAAACAACGGATTCACCGCATCAATCAACTGCATATATAAACTTACCCAGGCATTGGTAGCACGGGAAACGGTTGTCTTATCTTTCCAGGTAATAGAGATATCGATAGAGCGGGGATAATGTTCCTCGTCGATGATTTTAAAATTGCTATAGTCGTCAAAATATTCGGGACGCAAACTATCCACCGGAAACGTTGACAATAGTTTTTGAATTTTCTTTTTTTCCTTCGATGTCAGAGCGCGACGCAGATAATCCACATTTGAACGACCGTAATCCGCTTTACCTGTCACCACCAGACTATCGTTCGTAAGGCGATACGTCTGCCCCATATTCATCTTCGCCAGATTATCATTGATTAAAATCTCCATTTTCTGCGCCGGAGCGATCATGGAAGCAGCAACGAAGAAGGTCAATAAAAGAAATCGTTTCATATTATTTTTGATTTTCAAACAACGAATTAACGAATTCATTTCTGTCGAACAGCTGAAGATCCTCCATTTTTTCACCAACACCAATGTACTTCACCGGCACCTTAAACTGATCAGACACACCAATCACCACACCACCTTTCGCAGTACCATCCAGTTTCGTCAATGCCAGTGCATTCACTTCCGTAGCTGCAATAAACTGCTTCGCCTGCTCAAATGCATTTTGTCCGGTAGACGCATCCAGCACCAATAAAATTTCATGCGGAGCATCGGGCATTACTTTTTGCATCACCCGTTTAATCTTCGACAGCTCATTCATCAGGTTAATCTTATTGTGGAGACGACCTGCAGTATCGATAATACAAACATCAGCACCCTGCGCTTTCGCCGAAGCCACCGCATCAAAAGCCACCGAAGCCGGATCAGCACCCATACCCTGACTCACAATCGGCACATCCACCCGCTTCGCCCAGATACCCAGCTGATCAACAGCCGCAGCCCGGAACGTATCCGCCGCACCCAACACTACTTTCTTACCTGCTTTTTTAAACTGATAAGCCAGCTTACCAATAGTTGTTGTTTTTCCAACACCATTCACACCAACCACCATTATCACATACGGAGTAGCCGGCAAATCCTGCACCTGACTATAATCGCCTGTACCCGTAGAATAATTCTCCGCCATCAGTGAAGAAATCTCCTCCTTCAACAAACGGTTCAGGTCATTGGTACCGGTATATTTATCACGCGCCACACGATCCTGAATACGTTTTACAATTTTCAGCGTCGTTTCCACACCCACATCACTCGTCACCAGAACTTCCTCCAGGTTATCCAGCACATCATCATCAATGCTCGACTTCCCGATCAGGGTTTTGGTTAATTTGGAAAAAAAGCTTTCCCGGGTCTTTTCGAGGCCTTTATCGAGTGACTCTTTTTTGTCTTTACTGAAGAATCCGAATAATCCCATAGGGTTGTTTTGAGGGGTACTAATAAAAACAGCTTCTTTCGAAGAGAAAGAAGCTGTCTGTTCTGGTTGATTGTCAGAAGAATATTATTTTTCTTTCAGGAAGTCCTTGATGTGGTCATTGTGTACCACTTCTTCTTTGAAGGTATAAGAACCGGTCACCGGTGACTTAACCATCTTGATTACTTTAGAGAACTCCTTACCTTTTCCGGTTTTGAGGGTAGCAACTACTTTCTTTGCCATGGTAAATTCGTATTAGAGGGTTAACCCTGATTATTTAATTTCTTTGTGAACAGTCACTTTTTTCAGAATAGGATTGAACTTCTTGAGTTCAAGACGCTCTGTTGTATTCTTTTTATTCTTGGTAGTGATGTAGCGACTGGTGCCGGGCATTCCGGAATTTTTGTGCTCTGTGCACTCCATGATCACCTGTACGCGGTTACCTTTCTTAGCCATGATTCAAATTGTTTATTACCCGTATTTTGGGTCGGCAAAGATACTATAAAACCTTCCAAAACGCAAAGGAAAAAGCAAACAAATGATAAACTACTGTTTTACAGGTGGTTATAATTAATATCCGGAGGATAAACAGGGTACTGAGCAGATTTCGGGGAAGGTGGGGAAATACTAGTAAGATGTACACGTAGCGGCTTAAACGCGGCGGCAGCGGCGGTCCCGCAACGACCGCAGCGCTCATCCCATCACATCCATCAATCTCATCCCTGTCGGCTGCCTCGAAAAATCATCCCTATCATGAAAATCACCTCCCCGTCAGTGTTCGCAAGGCGAATGCTGACAGGGAGATCAATCAACAATGAATTTGTGTGGTGTGCTGAATTTTAATTCCTCATCAGGGCTTCGAGGGCGGTGATGGTTCGTGGTAAAGCACCCGAGAGTATAATCGGCTCCCCATCAGTGATGAGGATGTCATCTTCGATGCGGATACCGATGTCCCACCATTTTTTATCGCAGGGAGAACCATTGGCGATGTAGATGCCGGGTTCTACGGTCATGACTACGCCGGGCTGTAATGCGGTGTAGGTGCCCGGGTCGTGGACATCCAGTCCGAGGTAATGGGAGGTGCCGTGCATGAAATATTTACTTGCATCGGATTCATTGGAGATGATTCCTAATCCGACGAGTCCTTTGGCGATTACTTCGTAGGCGATGCGGTGTGCGGCACGGAAATCAGCGCCTTTTTTACATGCTTCGATGCCGGCATTCTGTGCTTGTAAAACGAGGTTATAAATAGCGGCTTCTTCTTCGGAGAATTTACCATCTACAGGAACTGTTCGGGTGATGTCAGCGGTGTAGCCATGGTACTCAGCGCCC
>JBIIRF010000241.1:0-4415 GCA_044341715.1 Bacteroidia bacterium
CATGTCATGCCGTACAAATAGCAACTGATAGACTTGATAAATTACTCCCAATCCTCTCCCGCATACCGTGGCCCATGCGGCACCTTCGATACCCATTTCAGGGAAAGGCCCGATTCCATTTATAAGCACAGGACAAAGAATAATGTTTACCCCATTTCCTAACCATAAACTGCGCATTGCGATGGATGCATTACCGGCTCCTCTGAATATTCCATTAATTAAAAATAACAATACCACTACTGCACATCCGCCTAACATAATACGTGTATAACCAACTCCGGAGGCAATTGCGGTTTCCTCAGCTCCCATGAGTCGAAGAATTTCGCCGGCATAGAGATACCCTGGAACACTCATTAACAATATCAATATACCTGATACCACTAATGCCTGTAGCGCCGCTTTGGAAGCTTCCTGTGGATTTTTTTCACCCACTCTTCTGGCAACTACTGCTGTCGCTGCTGCGCTGAGCCCAATGGCTGCAGAGTATACAATTGTTATAACAGCTTCTGTTAATCCAACTACACTTACAGCATGTGATCCCAGTTTGTTTACGAAATAAATGTCGACTACTGCAAATACACTTTCTAGACACATTTCCAGCATCATCGGTACAGACAGTAAAAAGACAGCCTTACGTATGCTGCCATTGGTATAGTCGTATTCGTCGCCCCGCAAAGCCTGACGAATCAGTTGAAGAATAGATTTGATTTTCATTTTTTAAAGAATCCTTAGTTGATTAAGGATGAAAATTTCATAAAGATATATTCTTTCTGTTAAATAGATATTAATGACGAAGGATGGAAGATCTGGTTGCCTGTAAAGCCGAATAATTGGCTTACATTTTATGTAGTGAATCGTATATTTGTAAAAATTAGATCTCGTGTACGATATTATCCTGTTGACCGATCAGCGTTATCTGAGTAACCCGGAGAACGATCCTTATATCTCAAATATTTTATTGGAAGATGAGTTACTGACGAAGGCTCTCCGTCAACATCAGCTCAGCGTATTTCGTACTAACTGGGATGATCCGGAGGTGGATTGGACCAGCACCCGCTTTGCCATGTTCAGAACAACCTGGGATTACTTCTACCGGTTCAATGAATTCTATCCCTGGTTTGAAGCAACATCAGCACTTACACACTTTATAAATACGAAGGATTTGGTGAAGTGGAACTTCAGTAAGAAATATTTACTCGAGCTGGAAAAGAATGGCGTGCGGATCCCGCCTACCGTTTTTATACCGCAGGGTACCGATACCTCACTTAAGCAAAAAGTGATGGCAACAACCTGGAAAGAGTTTATTCTGAAACCTGCGGTCGGCGGAACTGCACGTCATACCTATCGTTTTCTTCGGGATCATTCATCCCGTTATGAAGATTTATTTGCCGGATTGATTCAGTCGGAGGATATGTTGTTGCAGGAATATCTTCCGGATATTACGGTAAAAGGTGAAGTTGCATTTATGGTGATGGGCGGAAAATTTACGCATGCTGTTTTGAAAAGGGCAAAGCCGGGCGATTTCCGTGTGCAGGATGATTTTGGTGGCACATTACACGATTATGAACCTACGGAAGAAGAAATAGCGTTTGCCGAGAATGTAGTTCGTCGCTGCCCTTCATTGCCATTGTATGCCCGCGTTGATGTGATGTGGGATACATTAGACAGAGCCTGTGTTTCGGAATTAGAAATTATTGAACCGGAGTTATGGTTCAGACGACATCCTGCAGCTGCTGACGTACTCGCAGAGAAAATTGTAGAATTTATAAAGGGAATCTAAGTTTTTTATTTCTTATATACTGCTTCTAATCTGGCCAGAGGAGCCATTTTTGCTTTGTGCAGAAACAAGGTGTCTCCGTTCAAAGCAAAGTTATCAGTTTGTTGCAATACCTGTAGAAATGCCGCTTCGTTGTTCATGTTCGGGCAAGCCATTTCTGTAGATATAATTTCACGGAATGATATACTAACCGGTCCTTTCAACATATATTTTCCACTGAAGGTATTACAACCACCATGGCCGATGAGAATATTGTCTCCTTCTTTTAATGTGAGATACATCTCCTGTGATTGACCATTCACATATTCTACTTTGACACCACGCAGCTCTACCAGTTTCCAATACTTTTCAATAGGACTTATTTCTCCTTGCGGTGTTTCCTTTGTCGGGTTGTTTGATGAAGGACTGTTTGTTTCATTCCCGGTACGGGATTTACAGGATATAAGAGATTGCAGTAGTAGAAGTACAATCAGTTTGCAATAGGTGTTCATATGTATTAACTTCTGTTTTTAGAAATCGAGGGGTAAGTTAAATTGTTTGAAGTGATGCCGGAAATGCTTTCGTTGGAAAACTTTCCATTCTTCGAATCCCATTTCTCCAAAGAACGTATGTGTGAATGTTTGATTGGGATTTTCTTCGAATACCTGATGGAACAATGTTATTTCTTTTTCCAGCAATTCTATTGCTCCGGTAATAGAAGCGGTTCTAAGTGGAGCGGGTGTTGTATTGCTTCTATCGAATTGAACTCCTTCAGGTAGGTCCGCGTCTCCGGCGATAAATTGTGATTTAAATACCGCTACTCTTTCAGGTGGGAATTTGCATTCGACTTTGATTTTCCCATTGCAGATGCATACTACCATTGCAAGATGTTCGATCATCTGCTGTGCGTTCATGATTCCAAAGCGGGGTGTACTCTCTGGTTGTAGCGTTCGTAGATGCTGAAGCGGCGTAAATAGATTTATTGCTGGATTACTCATTTGTTATCGCTGAAGTATGAATTTAAATTGCTGTTGAATGAATTGATTTCTATATAGAAGAAAATAGAGGCCGTTGGATAGGGATGGGTCAATCAGAATGTTGTTGTCTCCTGTTTGCAGTGTATTGGATTGTACTATTTTTCCTTCAGCTGTAAATATACTTACTATGCCCGGAAAAGCGGATGGTTCACCTTGTAAGTAAACCCTGCCTTGCGATGGATTGGGATAGAGGTTCAAAGGAGAATACTTTTGTGTTTCTATTGAGGTGTTCATTGTACAGGGCGTGGTAATCGGATTTAACTCGATGGGGTTTCCTGCCACAGGTTGGTACAGTTGGAATGCCGGATAGTCTGGTGCATAGTAAACACTCCTGAATACATTGTTGAAGAAAATATTGTTTCCCTGGTTGACCGGACCTGTTGTGTTGACAGGGTTTTTATAATTCCATACTGTATTTTCTAAACTATCTATCTCTATAAAATTTCCGGAGGCTCCTTCGCATATCAGCGTATGTCCATTGGGTAATCGCTGGGCATTGCTGATATTCATGCTAAACAGACTGGTGGGCACGGGAGCGGTATAGGTCCAGTTCGCCGCCGAGGGTCCGAATGCATTTACCGAATCAATGGTGTAAAAACCAACACTGTCTGTAGCGGGATACACTACTTCAACGGTAGAGTAATTTCCCTGTGGTCGGCCAGTTCCGTTGTTGAAGATCATTACTGCGCCGCTGTCTTTTAAGTTTCCCGGTATCCAGTGTGCAGAATGTGGTCCGTATAATTTTGTGTCAGAAGTTGTACCACGGTTGTAACTTCTTGGATTTCCCCAACGGTAGAGAAGATCTCCTCCTTTCCCATATACACCACCGTTATGCCCGGCGGCACTAGATGTAGTGGTGCTGTGATCAATGATCCAGAACTCACCGAAAAATCGCGAGCATAACATCACCTGATCAAGTCCGGGATGATAGGCAACTGCATTCAGATGGATCCAGTCCGGGTTGGGGTTATTGGCATTGAAGTTATAGTTGATATGTATGAGTTCCGGATGTGATTGTACAACTCCAAAGTTTGATTTCTGTGGATTGTGCTCCTGAATAAGATGATCCCAGGCATTCCATTCCCAGACGATTATCGCTGAATCGATACCAACAGGTTGTAATTCGATTACTTTTTCAGAGTAGACTTCCGTACCCGAAAACCCCGAATCACGACCCGCATTCAGTGCTTCTGTTAATGTTTTCTTTTGAAATACAAGCACAAGAATGTTTCCGTTAGGCATCGGATATACATCGTGGTGTTGCAGTTGTTGTGAATCTGAAATCTGGTATGACCATAAAATTTGTCCTGTCCAGCTTACCTTTTCAATATACCCGCCACCTCCGCCTGCTCCAAAGTTAGGATTCATCATATTACCGGTTCGCAGAAGACTACCGTCTTCCAGGAGATAAACGGAGTTTCCCGGGCGATAAGTGCCGGGCCATTCGTTTACTTTACGCCCGCATTTATCAATCAGGTAGGTACTCGTATAGGCGATGGGAGAGAAAAGCACATATCCATCTACGTTATTAGAATCGGCCTGAAGAAGTCCGATGGTTTGTGAAGATGCTGTAAAATGAAGACATATCAGCAACAATACAATGAAGGTTCTTTTTCTCATAG
>JBIIRF010000242.1:0-4412 GCA_044341715.1 Bacteroidia bacterium
TTTTTTAGGAGCATTTATTTTTTTGGATATAACTCTTTACTTATATTTAAGTTCGTTATTCTGGAATGCTGTTTAAGGATAAATTTTGCTAAAACCTAATTGACAAATCTATTAGGCTTTTTGTAGTGCCATTGGAGAATTTGAATAGAAGGTGCGCCATTAAAAAATGAAAGAAGCTTATGCTAATTTGGTAAAATTTGAACTTGATTCTCCAGACTTTTATGAGTGAAATGTCTTTAGAAACTCAGCTTAACGTTTCTTTTTGGAGGCCTTACGGCTGAGTTGGGTAGTCCGCTGCAACACATCCACCAGACTCACATTGTCGAGGATATGGTTAGTTGCTTCCCGTACTTCGCCAAAAACCTGTCGGAGTCCGCAGGTGACTTCATCCGTACATTCTTCGCAGCGGGAATAGTATTTATAAGATACACAGGGCACAAGAGCAATCGGACCATCCATCAAACGGATCACATGTCCCAGTCGAATATCCTTCGGTTCTTTATTGAGCATATAGCCACCGGCTTTCCCGAGTTTACTGCGCAATAATCCATCTTTTCGCAATTCGAGCAGGATGGCTTCGAGGAATTTCTGAGGGAATCCCTGCGAGTCGGCAATCTCTGCGATCCGCATGGGTCCCTGTTCCCGGTTCTCAGCGAGAAACTCCAGGGCTTTCAGGGCGTACTTTGCTTTCTTTGAGAGCATATAGGCAAAGGACGTCTATTCAAGTCCCGGGAACAAGACATCTCAGCGATGATTTCAGGGAAATATCAAACCCCGAATGTTGAAAATGGTGGGATGTGTTAATCCTCCTGTTGAAACCTTTCTTTGTGCCTTGAATGCGGGCGACTTTATTCCCTATTTTTGCAGATATACTATGAAATTAGCTACGGGAATTAAACTGGCGGAAATCGCCGCTATGGTGAATGGGAGAGTGCTGGGAAATCCGGATGGACTGGTGACCGGTATCAATGAAATTCACCGCGTTGAATCGGGGGATCTGACCTTTGTGGATCATCCGAAATATTATGAGAAGGCGCTGAATTCGGCGGCTACCTTTGTGATCATTAACAAGGAAGTGGAAGTGCCCGCGGGTAAGGGGTTGATCTTTTCCGATGACCCGTTCCGCGACTATGTGTACCTGACGCGTCGCTTTATGCCTTTTGTTCCGTCTGCTGCGGCTGTAGATCCTTCTTCGAAAATCGGGGAGGGTACCATTATTCAACCAAATGTTTCAATCGGTCCGGAGGTGGTGATCGGTAAGAATTGTATAATCCATCCAGGTGTGGTGATCTATCAGCATTGTGTGGTGGGCGATAATGTGATTCTGCATGCAAATACTGTGTTGGGTGCTGATGCTTTCTACTATAAAAAACGTCCCGAGTACTACGAGAAAATGCATTCCTGTGGTCGGGTGGTGATCCACGATTTTGTGGAGATCGGTGCTTGTTGTACGATTGACCGGGGAGTTTCTGCTGATACAGTGATTGGTCAGGGTACAAAATTGGATAATCATGTGCACGTGGGACATGATACAGTGATCGGTAAAAATTGTTTGTTTGCAGCGCATGTGGGAATCGCAGGCTGTGTGAATATTGAGGATGAGGTGATCTTCTGGGGACAAGTAGGTTGTCAGAAGGATGTGACGATTGGAAAAGGCGCTGTGGTGTATGCGCAGTCCGGTATTTCAAAATCACTGAAAGGTGGTGTGGTTTATTTTGGTAGTCCGGCGAAGGAAGCCCGGGAGAAAATGAAAGAAATGGCGCTTGTATCGCGTTTGCCGGAAGTGTTTGAAAAACTGAAATAACCCTGTACATGCAGCACTCACTGACGCACGATACGAAGAATGAAGCTGAACTGCATGTAAAAAAACTGCAATTGCATTGGCTCCTTCAGATTACGAAGGCGATTAATTACAACATGCCTTCAGAGCAGCTTTTTCAGATTTACGAGAATGTTATGCGTGATCAGCTGAAGGTGCAGAAGATGGTGTTGTTTGTGCATGAACAGCGCTGGCAGAAAATGTTGACGTATGGAGTGAATGAGGAGTTTCTGGCCGATGATTTTGAAGATCGTTTGTCGGAGCTTGGGTTGATGCAGTATAACAATGTGCAGATGCCGGATTGGGTGCAGGGCTTTGAGAGTATTATTCCCGTTTTACACGATGAGAAACCTCTGGCGTATGCATTGATCGGAAATGTTCAGCATGCCGAGATTGTCCACGTGAAAGAAGTGCTTCCTTTTATTCATACCATCACCAATATCATTGTAGTAGCAATTGAAAATAAGCGTTTGACGCGCGAAACCATTCGTCAGGCGCAGATGGAAAAGGAGCTGGAACTGGCAGCAAGAATGCAGTCGATGTTGTTCCCAGCTCATCTTCCTGCCGATCGCCGTATTGATCTGGCTGCTACCTATCTTCCGCATCAGCAGGTGGGTGGCGATTATTACGATTATATTCAGGTGAGTCCGGATGAGTTATTGATTTGTCTGGCGGATGTGAGTGGGAAAGGAATCTCGGCGGCGTTGCTGATGTCGAATTTTCAGGCAAACCTGAATGCGAAGTCTCGTCACTTTACGGCCTTGAAGGAACTGGTGGTGGAACTGAATGAGAGCGTGAATAAGAGTGCGAAGGGAGAAAAATTTATTACAGCCTTCATCGGTTTGCTGAATACGAAGACGCATATTCTACATTATATCAATGCGGGTCAGAATCCCCCGTTTATTTTCAATAAGGGAGAGTTTATCTTGCTCGATAAAGGTACTACCGGTTTAGGTATGTTCGAGGAGTTGCCGTTTGTGAATGAGGGAATGGCATACGTGCATCCGGGTTCTGTGATTTTTTGTTATACAGATGGAGTGGTGGAGCAGGAAAATGGACGGGGTGATATTTTTGGACTAGATATCCTGATGGAATTAATAAAGGCTAACGTTGATGTGTATACGATGAAAGACTTGCATTTCCGGGTCTTGGATACCTTTAATGAGTTCCGTAAAAATTCCGAGCCGATCGATGATGTGACGCTATTGAGTATCCGTCTTCTCCCTGACTGATTTATCGTAAATCTGTAGCGCTACGAGTATGGCAATGAATCCCCAAAAGGGTACCGACGCTTTTTCTGTGTCGAGAAAATAATTCAATACTCCATGTACCCAGTACGTAACGAGTCCGAGTAAGGCTCCTCTGGCAAGTATGCGGTTGGAACGGATCGCTGTTCGTTTGATGTAGTTGGCGCTAGTCTGGCTTACTATCCCGATTAGTAAAATGAAGATGATGGGTGCCGGAAATCCTTGCTCTGAAAGTGGTCCGAGGTATTCACTATGTGAGCCGCCTCCTTCTGCAAAGTTGGTACTGATACCCGAACGTTCACTGTATTTCTGATAGGCTCCGTATTTGAACATATACGTGCCCGGACCATATCCTAAAATCGGATGATCAGCAAACATGCGTAAAGCACAGGCCCAGCGGTTAAGTCGCTCAATATTGGAATCGTCACTGGAGATATTGCCGATAGATTGTACGTGTGAAGCATAGTCGTCCGAAGATACTTCTTCGTTGTTTTCCAGTTGCATGGTGATCTGCGTGCGAAATAAAAACGCAAGGACAACCAATAATGCAAACCCTCCGTAAATCAATGCCGATTTCATGCGTAGTACAAAAGCCAGGTAGCAACAAAGTGCAGCAACTAATCCAACCCATGCAGCGCGGGTATAAGAAAGAATAGTAGCAGTAATCAATATCGCCAGTACAATCCCACAGATAATGCGTGTTTTTTTCGAAAGATCAGGGTCGAAGGTAAAGCCGATGAATACAGGTACAAAGAAACTCAATACTGCTGCATAGGCTGTGTGATCGTTGTAGAAAGGGACCATGGCAGTATGGGCTACCTCCTCGGAGAACCCTCCCATGGCGTGGCGGAAAATCGTGTACCCAACTACAATTAATAGCGGAACAATATAGAGCCAGATAAAGCGCATCATGTTTTCTCTTTTCGAGAAGAGGTAGAGCATCATGAAATAGAAAACGGAGATGTAACAATAACGGGCCAGCGTTGATTTGAAAGATACAACAAACATACTGCTGGTGGCAGTAGTGATGGTGTACCAGAATAGATGTATCAGAATAATTAACGTGACCGGATGATATAAAATTCGTTTGTCGAGTCCGCCTTCCAGAAAAACTTTCAGCCAGAAGATAAGGAATAGCGCAAACATCAAGGGTTCAGATGGTAAGCTGACACCAATGCCAATGCTGGTTTGTGCAAGATTTATGCTAAATGGTGTGATTAAAACTGCGAAGAAGGCGATGAGGTCCAGCCGGAAAACCATCAGCAGTAACATCAGAAAAACAACAGGAAGCCCTGTCATAAACAACATATCATTGATGAAACTCCATCCCAGCAGTATGGCAAATA
>JBIIRF010000243.1:0-4391 GCA_044341715.1 Bacteroidia bacterium
ATGCTGCGTGTGAAATGATCGACTTCTTGCGTTTCAACGTACAATATGCACGGGAGATCTACACTGCACAGCCAATCTCTTCCAAGGGAGTTTACAACCGTGTAGAACAGCGACCACTCGAAGGATTTGTATTCGCTCTCACACCATTCAACTTCACCGCAATTTCCGGCAACCTTCCAACTTCTGTAGCTATGATGGGCAACACGGTAGTATGGAAACCGGCATTCACTCAGATTTATTCTGCGCGTGTATTGATGGAAGTATTCATGGAAGCAGGAATGCCTGCCGGTGTCATCAACCTGGTTTATGTACCGGGAAGTGTTGCAGGTGATGTTATCCTGAGCCATCCTGATTTTGCGGGAATTCACTTTACCGGATCTACCGGAGTATTTCAGGATATCTGGAAGACAATCGGAAGCAATATCCATAAATACAAATCATACCCTCGTATTGTGGGAGAAACAGGTGGAAAGGATTTCATCCTGGCACATCCTTCTGCAAATCCTGCTGAAGTAATTACTGCTCTCAGTAGAGGAGCATTTGAGTATCAGGGCCAGAAATGTTCGGCAGCATCCAGAGCTTATATCCCAGCCTCTATGTGGTCAACAGTCAAAGAAGGACTCGTGAACGATTTGAAGAGCATGAAAATGGGTCCTACGGAAGATTTCAGCAACTTCATCAATGCCGTAATCGACGAAAAAGCTTTTGATAAAATCACATCCTATATTACCGAAGCAAAAAAGAACGGAAACGTTGAAATCATCGCAGGAGGAAATTTTGACAAATCATCCGGGTACTTCATCGAACCAACCATTATTCACACCAAGGATCCGAATTATGTGACCATGTGTGAAGAACTGTTCGGTCCGGTACTAACGATATATGTATACGAAGATGCAAAGTTTGAAGAAACATGCGAACTCGTTGATCGTACCGGAGTATATGCATTAACAGGTTCAATTATTTCCAAAGACCGCTATGCTATCCAGCTTGCCACTAAAAAATTAGTACATGCTGCCGGTAACTTCTACATCAACGATAAATGTACAGGTGCTGTAGTAGGACAACAGCCATTTGGTGGCGGACGTGCATCCGGTACAAATGACAAGGCAGGATCATTGATTAACTTGTTACGCTGGGTATCACCACGTACAATCAAAGAAACCTTTGTACCTGCAACTGATTACCGCTATCCATTCCTGGATAAAGAATAGTAAACACCAGATTAGTAACACCCGCTATTGCTCAACCGATGGCGGTTTTTTTTATGCCTTTTCAGTGACAAGCATCCGCTCAGCACTCTCGGTAAGCTTCAAAAACAAATCTTCCAGCTGGCGTCGTGATTCAACTCCAAAAACAGAAATATTATTCGCCACCATCCAATTCAACAAAAGAGGAATTTGTGGCAAGCCAAGCTGCAACTGCACATGGGAAACTGTATAACCCAAACGCATTTTGTCGAATTCAGTATTGGCAAGTAAATTATAAACCATTTCAGGATGCTCTACTCTGACTTCCACCACACGATCACTATCGTGCAACAGTTCCGTTAAAGAACCTTGCAAAACCAT
The DNA here is from genome assembly GCA_044341715.1 of Bacteroidia bacterium. Classification (GTDB taxonomy): domain Bacteria; phylum Bacteroidota; class Bacteroidia; order AKYH767-A; family OLB10; genus JAJTFW01. Next base: position 1,572 of record JBIIRF010000243.1, read on the forward strand.
TTTACCTTTATTCAGAATTGCCATTCGCGATGCCACCAACTCCAATTCATGTAAAATATGGGAAGAGAGAAAAATAGTTTTACCTTTCTCTTTACTTAAATATAGTATGAGATTACGTATATCAATAATACCTTGAGGATCAAGACCCGTAGTAGGCTCATCTAAAATAATCAGATCAGGGTCATGTAATAAAGCTTGTGCAAGTCCCAAGCGTTGCTTCATACCATGAGAATAACCTTTTACAGCGTCATCACCCCTACCCTTCAGACCTACAAATTCGAGCAACTCATCAATCTTCGTTTTAGAAAGACGCACTTTATTATACTGCGCAAGCACCTCCAGGTTTTTACGCGCACTCAGAAATTTATAGAAGTCGGGTTTTTCTACGATACAACCAATTCGTGAAAGAATCGAACTGCGGTGTTCATGTAGCTCTTTACCGAAAATGCGAATATCTCCACCATCGGGTTTAATCAACGTGAGCAACATTCGTATTGTAGTACTTTTTCCTGCTCCATTGGGACCAAGAAAACCAAATACATCACCACGATAGACATCAAGGTCGAGTTGATCAACTGCTTTGAACGAGCCATAAGACTTCGTCAATCCTCGCACCTCAATGATCTTTTCCATTATCCGGTTATACGTTCGTCCAAAGGATCAATATTTGCATTCAGGAAATGAAGTAATTTCCCGTCTTCATCTATAACATATTTACAAAAATTCCAGGTTGGCTCCTGACTATTCCAACCATTCAGCGCCGGATCAGTAAGCCAGCTATACAATGGATGTTTTTCAACACCCGTTACATGCAATTTTGAGAACAACGGAAATGTAACACCATATCTTGCCTGACAGAATGTTTTTATTTCAAGTTCAGAACCAGGTTCCTGCCCACCAAAATCATTGCATGGAAAACCAAGTACTGCAATAGCATGACCAAATTGCTGATGCAACTCCTCTAATTGAGCATACTGAGGTGTATACCCACATTCGGAAGCAGTATTTACAATTAGGATTTTTTTGCCTTTAAAAGCATTCAGGTTAACAGTTCTCCCTTGAATGTCAACCAACGGGATATCAAATATAGATTTCATCGGTTCTACTTTCTTTAAATTAGATAAAGCGCTTTTTGAAGCAAATCTCTTTAACAATGCATAAACAGTGTTTCTCAGGAATCCTGAAATTGATTTATTCATAATTGACAAACAAACCTACTGGTAAATAGTTTTTAAACCAAATAATTAAATGAAGAAGCCCGGAGGTCCGGGCTTCTTCATTTATGCTTTAAACTTTTTTAGCATTTCTTTCACTGCATCTTTATGAATCAGGAAACCCATCATCTTCAGTTTCACATAATCTTCGTGCATAAAATAAAACCCGAAGTTTTTGCTCTCTTTTCCACAGTTCCTTGAACCGGAACCGGAATCCTTCACCAGATACCAGTCTTTACCATCCTTTTCCAGATATCCAACCAGATGCATTCCATGGTCATCGGTAGTACTTCCATTCACAAAGCGAATCATTCGAGCTGACTCATCGATATATTCGGAAGGAATATCGAAACTTGGTACCACAGCAATCTGATTCCATGGATCAAATCCGGGTTCGGAAACATCGCCTCCGATCATCATTGTATAACCGCCACGTACTGCTGCTTTCACAATAGCCATGTAATCATTCAGGGGAACATTATAATAACTACTGTCATGCCACCAATTGTCCGGCACTTCATACTCCACCTTTGCCCAGTATGGCTTACCCATGATTGAAGTGACATCCACATAATCATCCATGTTCAACTTTAACACATCGATCAGGTATTGCTTAGGGGTCATTTCTTTACCATTCACTTTTACTTTTACCGGAGGTTCTCCAATATAATGGTTCATGATTGCCTTGATAGTACTGATCACTTCTTCCTCATTCCATGCATTCAAGGCTTTGATGCTATTCAGGTATGCTTTCATTTCCGCTACCATTGGCTCGTGATTATGGTAGTTTTGTCCGGGCGCCATTCCGGTATACTCCTCGAGAGGAACCGCACCATACATCTTGTATATTCTCACAACTGCATTTCCCTCTGAACCTTCATCAAACAAGGAAGCTCCACGTTGCTGAACAAAACGACGCGCTTTCTCAACATACTCCCAATAGGCGGTGTACATTTCAGAGATTTTCACTGTCTGCTTTGATTGACGATACACTTCCGTTTCAAAATACGAGGTTGTACTGAACGACCAACATGTGCTGGAATTACCCTGAGAAATCGGATTATTCTTCCACCAGGTACTGAATTCATCCACTGACTTCGGATAAAAACCGATTTTAGTGACATCAACTTTATATCCGGGCTTTTTCTTCTCCGGTGCTTTAACGCTTTCGAATTGCTCGATACCTTTCATGATATCTTTATCGAAATAACCGGGCTTATACGGACGAATCTCCAGTACGTCCTTGCGTGGTGCTTGTGCCTGTACTCCGCATACCGCAAAGAAGGCCACCAATGAAAGCAATATTTTTTTGTTCATAGATTAATGAATAATTGATTCAATAGGATAATGACGAAGGAATTCCACGCTTCGTTGAATATCGGGATACAAGATACGATCTTTCTCTACAAATGGAACTTCCTGCCGATACTGATCAAGCATTTTCTCCAAAATGGAAGATGTTTTCGCAGGACGACGAAACTCGATCGCCTGTGCAGCATTAAACAACTCGATAGCGAGTATACGCTCAAGATTCAACACAACGCGACGTAGTTTAGTAGCTGCATTAGAGCCCATGCTCACATGATCTTCCTGTCCATTTGATGAT
>JBIIRF010000023.1:0-13834 GCA_044341715.1 Bacteroidia bacterium
AATAAACAGAGAGCTCACGTAGTACTGTTGTGAAAATGTCGAGGTTGCGCGATAACTCGAAATAATTATCATCTACGCTCCTGAAAGAAATGAGGCCGAGTGCGGAGAGCACTAACAGTATCCATATCCGAAAACCGCGTAAAGCTGACTTGAGTTTATTGATCATAGTGTTGATTAAGGAACGGGGTCGTATCCATGTCCGCCCCAGGGATTACAGGAGATGATGCGTTTGAAGGCCAGCCAGCCACCTTTGAAGGGTCCGTGTTTACGGATGGCTTCTGCTCCATATGCCGAGCAGGTGGGTGTGTAACGACAGGCAGGACCAATATGCGGCGAGATGGCATGTTTGTAGAAGCTGATCATTCCCAGCAACAATTTACTCAGCGCTTTTTTTATCATCCGGTGTTAAACGTTTCAAAAGTAGGATTAATTTTTCTTCAACAACGGAATATTCAGGGGGCGTATTACACTGGGAAATGAACAATAGCGCGAAGCTTTTTTCGGCACTCAGGCAATAGTCAATCAGCTGGTGTTTGTGTTTGCGGTAGGCTTCACGAAGAAGTCGTTTTGTGCGATTCCGGTCGTGGGCATGTTTCATTTTTCGCTTCGGCGCACTGGTGGCTATCTTCACAGGTGCCTGAGGATCAAAGGGCTGCTCGAGGTAAACCAGGCGAATCGGGTAGGCTGAAAATGCTTTGCCTTCTTCGAAAAGCAGCTCGAGCACTTTCCGGCTTTTCAGCTTTTCGGCGGCAGAGAAGGTATTACGAATGGGTTTATCCGGCAACATATGCTTCAGCAATCGGAGTCAACATAGAGATGTTAACCAGTGGTTTCAGGAAGATGGTGCCAGTCAGGAAAGGGAGCCGGATCAGGTTGCGGCTTATTTATTCTTTTTGAGGTAGTTCTCGATGCTCATGGTCATGGAAGGAGCTTCCGGAACAGGAGCCTGAATATCAAGTCGTAAGCCCGCTTCAATGACAGCCTGCGAGGTTTGTGAACCGAAGGCCGCAATCAGCGTGGTGTTCTGCACAAAGTCAGGGAAGTTTTTGAAGAGGGAGGTAACGCCGGCCGGACTAAAAAACACCAGCATATCGTACTTCACATCTGCCAGATCACTCAGATCCGAACAAACGGTTTTGTAAATCACCGCACGGGTGAAATTAATCCCCTGGTTACTGAGTGTATCTGCTATTTCCTGCTTGGCAATATCGGAACAAGGCAGGAGGAAGTTTTCTTTTTTATGCTTCTTTAAGATTTCCAGCAAGTCATTGATGTTCTGCTTGCCTGCAAATATCTTACGCTTGCGGAAAGTGATGTATTTCTGGAGATAAAAGGCCGTAGACTCTGAAATACAGAAGTACTTCAGTTCCTCCATATTGGTAATGCGCATCTCGTTACAGATACGGAAAAAATGATCGGCCGAATGACGACTGGTCAGAATAACAGCCGTGTGGTCAGGAATATTGATCCTGTCCTTACGGAAGTCCTTTGCCGCGATACCTTCGACATGGATGAAGGGCCTGAAATCGATTTTCAGGTTGTACTTCTTGGCCAAATCATGGTAGGGAGATTTCTCCGACTCCGGCTTAGGCTGTGTAACGAGTATGGATTTTACTTTCAAGGGACGCGGATGAGGTGGGGTAATTTCCAAACTGTTTTTCGATTCGCTACTCTTAGAGCGTAGCTACCTTCCAGATGATCAGGAGAGGGGCGATTTCGAAAGCGCAAAGGTACAAAAACAAATAAAACAGTGAGAACCCCGGAATACCTATCCAGATTCCAATTGCTCTGACTAATCGATAGAGGAATAATAGGCCGATAATACTTACCGAAACAGCAATGGTCCAGAACCGTATTCCGGCAGGTGCATAAGCAAGTAAGATATTGACTGGCAATAATAAAAGTCCAATCATCATGACCATAAGGAAGATATTAAAAATGTACAAAGCGATCGGTCTTTCAAGGTCAAAAACAGCACTAAGGAAGCGGAGGGAGATCATTTTAATGGAGTAAGCGGCGGCAATGGCTACCGATAAAAAGGCGAAACGGAGGAGTCCGCCCTGCAAAATTCCCATGTCCCAGCGCAGATAAATACTCAATTGATAAACAAACAATCCCATGAGCATATAGGAGATCACCGAGAGCACCAGTGATGCCCGTTGGAGTAATACACTCTCGTCGCGCACGATCTGATTGGTGGTGGTAATGTTGAAAAAGGCAGAGAATAGTTGCTTGAAGATGCGGTAGTAAAGCACTCTAAACCAAGTGAAAAATCCTACAAGGGCGATAAGAGAAATAGTAAACCAGTCGCTGATTTCCCGGTTCACCGGCTGTGCATTGGGATGGGAAACCCGTAGCGAATGTCCTTTGAAGAGTCCCGGCCCCTCCAATGTTCTGGATCCGGCGGAGAGGGTGTCGTCAACAACCAGACTATCTTCCTCATCGCTGAACCGAAAAGTACCGCGACTCAACACACCTGAATCCGGAACAGCCGAAGTGTCCGTCAGGAGGGTAGAGAGGGTATCGTTGGTTTGGGCCGACATAAGATGAATTCGTCACTGCAATATTAACGAATTCATCCCCAGCCCCGATGGGCAGATGAAATGGATTATTTTTTCTGGTAAACGTTATAAGTGAAGCTCCCATTAATACTGATCGATTCAGCAACGCTCTGGGTTACTACTTTCGGCACCTCAATTTCGTATTCTTTCAGCAGAACATTAAAGGAGATGTCCAGGTAGATTTTACCATCTTTAATCGTGAGCTTTCCCGTTTCAGTACGTTGCTTCGTAACACCGTGCAGGAAGAAATCGCCGGTTGCGGTAACAGTAGCTACTGTATCGCGGTTCCAGTTGATAGCTTCGTTGATCTTCCCTTTAAAAGTAGATTTTGGGAATTTTTCACTTTCTACATACTTCTCATTAAAATGTTCTTCCATCAATGACTTTTTGAATTTAAAAGTCCGCATCGGCACTGTAAACTGAATACCGTTGGTAGAAGTAGTAATAACGGAAGTTGCACTTTCTGTGGTCGCATCAATATTTTCCAGCGGAGTAGAAGAAAACAAACTCATTTTACCACCGGTAGCCAGGAAGATATTTTGTGCCTGCACACCTGCCGCCATGGCCACAAGTGTGAAAATCATCAACGCTTTTTTCATTCTACAAAGATCAGTGGTTCAAATGAGTTTTTCTTGAAGATTGCCCGGGGAATTCTCATGCCATTGTAAAACTTCTCAACCTTACACCGTCAGTATGTTTTTGCAGAGATGATCAACGAATGAAGAAAATTGTTGCAAATTCGTCGTACATTCTTCCCGTCATGCTGCTGAAAAAATTTCTTTCAATTGCCCGTATCACCTTTCTGGTGGTTTCATCTGTACTGTTATTGATTGTATTGTTTTCCTTCACCACCGGACCATTTTGGATCTATCATTGGCTCGGCACCAGCGAAAGTGAGTTTAAATTTAAACCCGATTATATCATCATTATGGGTGGAGCGGGTTATCCCAGCGAGTCGGCGCTTATGCGCTCATGGTATGCAGCAGGAGTATATCAGAAGAATCCGCAAGCCATCGTTGTTGTTACTCAACCTGCCGCAGCCTGTGTGCGACCTGAACTCAGCGATGCATACGGAATCCGGAAGGATCTAATGATACGAGGTGTAGACAGCACACGAATTTTATTAGAGATAAAAGGCAAAAACACGCGGGAAGAAGGAATGAATGTACTCACCCTTGCTCCCGATGCAAAAGAAAAAAATTGCGTGATCATCACATCACCGGAACATATGCGCCGCTCAGTACTTGTTTTCCGGAAGTTGGGATATAAAAAAGTAGGAGGAATTCCCACGTTCAATGCCTCCGGTCCCGTCGACCTCGATTACAAAGACAGTCAGCTTGGCGGCAACACCATGCCACTCCCTGAAGTAGGAGGAAGTATTCAACTGAGATACCAGTTCTGGAATCATTTACGCTACCAGGTAATTTGTTATCGGGAAATCATCGGACTCGGATGGTACAAACTCCGCGGCTGGGTGTGAGCCCCGGATTTCTACCCGGATATTTTTGTATTTTCGCAAACTATGCGCATTGTATATTATACTCTTTTGCTGGTGTTGATGTTCTCCGCCTGCAAGAACAGCCAAAACGATGATAAAACTAAAGACATGTCTGCTGTAGACGCACACTCATTCGCACACCCTGCCGAAGCAGTCGTGCGCCATCTTGAACTGGACCTGAATGTAGATTTTACTGCAAAACAGTTGAAAGGTACTGCAACTCTTCATATCGACAATCTGATGAAGGTTGATCGTTTGCATCTCGATACCCGTGATCTGAATATTGATTCGATTCTGCTCGATGATGGTGCCGTAACTAAATTTGATCTTATGCCGGTGGCTCCATTTGTGGGTAGCGAACTCGTTGTTTATATTAAACCCTCTACGAAGAAGGTAAAGATTGCTTATTCTACTTCACCGAATGCAGCAGCATTACAATGGCTGACCCCCGAACAAACTGCCGGAGGAAAAAAACCATTTTTATTTACACAGTCCCAGGCTATTCTGGCGCGCACCTGGATTCCTTTGCAGGATTCTCCGGGAATACGCTTTACTTATGAAGCAAAAATTACTTGTCCCAACGATCTGATGGCGCTGATGAGTGCGGAGAATGATACCGCATTACATGCAGATGGAGTTTATTCATTTAAAATGAAGCAGGCAATTCCGGCCTATCTTATGGCGCTTGCTGTTGGAGATGTGCGTTTCCATGCATATGATGAACGCAGTGGTGTTTATGCAGAACCGGTGACGATTGATAAAGCAACGTATGAGTTTGCTGATCTCCCAAAGATGATTACCGCTGCAGAAGAATTATATGGCCCTTATGCCTGGGGACGATATGACGTGTTGGTATTACCTCCGAGCTTCCCGTTTGGCGGAATGGAAAATCCTCGTCTTACTTTTGCTACTCCTACCATCATTGCAGGTGATCGTTCACTCGTGGCGCTGATTGCACATGAACTCGCACATAGCTGGAGCGGTAATCTTGTGACCAATGCCACCTGGAATGACTTCTGGCTGAACGAAGGATTTACCGTGTACTTTGAGTCGCGTATCATGGAGAAACTTTATGGGAAGGATTATGAAGATATGGCAACTGTTCTGGCAGAAGGTGAATTGCGGAAGACCGTAGCGGAACTGGGTAACGATAATCCGGATACCCGTTTGTACCTGAACCTTGAAGGCCGTGATCCCGATGACGGCATGAGCGATATCGCTTATGAGAAAGGTCGTTTCTTTTTATTGAATATTGAAAATGCAGTTGGACGCGAAGCCTGGGATGCCTTCCTGAAGAAGTATTTCGCTGAACACGCATTCCAAAGTATTACCACTGAACAATTCCTGGCTTATCTCGAAGAAAACCTGATTCAGGGCAATGGTAAGCTGCGTAATACAAAGATCAGAGAAACGAAATGGGTATTTGGCACCGGATTGCCCGATAGCTTCCCGAAAGTACGTTCAACGGAACTTGAGAAGGCTGCTGCACTTGCTGCTGATTTTCTTGCAGGGAAAACAATTGCTAATCCTGAAGGATGGACAACACATCACTGGGTGTATTTCCTTCGTAAAATGCCGGCGAAATTATCATTGGCACAAATGCAGGACCTCGATCAGCGTTTTAAATTTACAGACAGCGGCAATAGCGAAATTCTTTGTCAATGGCTGGAGTTATCGATCCGTAGCAACTATACGGTAGCAGATCCTGCACTCGAGAAATTCCTAACGTCGGTGGGTCGCCGAAAATTCCTTCGTCCGCTGTATAGTGCCCTCGTGGAAACACCCCAGGGAAAAGAAAAGGCGAAAGCGATTTATTCGAAAGCACGTCCTGGTTATCATTCAGTGAGTGCAGGCTCTATTGATGAGTTGCTTCGGAACTGATTCTCTGAATCCGGAAATTTTTTACGTATCTCCGGATTAACATTGCATTGTTCAAAACTGAGTAGTAGTGCTCAATAAAGCGCACTATTGCAGTGTATTTTAGTCCCAACAAACGGGAGCGCCGTAACGCTCTTTTTACAATTCTCTTGCTGCTGGTTTTTCGCCGGACCAACGAAACCCTGAATCAGGTAACCGACAAACAAGCAAGATGAAATACACAACACCTCCGCATTAGCCGGACTTCCTCCTTCATGATCATACTATTCCCGACATGACACCTCTATGGTGATCCATTGATCGTACCCTAAACTTTATACTTAACAAAAAAAGTCGCCCATACGGGTGCCGGAGTTCTATTGTCTAAATATTCGTATATGCATAACCGTTATATACTGCTGATCCTGCTCTTTCTGGCATGGAATCCGGTTGCAAGCGGACAATCCCCCGATTCGGTGGTGTTGCGACGTCAGCTCTGGAGAGGAGATCTCAGTGGTAGTTATGTAACAGAACGTGATTGGACAGGGAATACCCAAAGTTATATCATATTAAAAGGACTTGCAGAAGCACGATTCCGTAAGAAACTGCAAAGCGGATGGCAACATGAACATAATGTACATACACAATTAGGTTATACCGCAATTACGGATAGTATCTGGATTAAGAGTGCAGATGTACTTAAAATACAATTGCGCTGGATGGAAGAGAATAAACGAAAAGTAATACATACGTATTCACTCCGGTTTCAGACGCAATGGCTCAGCACGTGGAGGATAAATGAAAATAGCAGGCAATGGATGGCGGGATTTATGAACCCATCAGGCTTAGAATTGGGATATAGTTTCAGCTGGTATTTCCTCGAGAACAGCAGCCTGATGCTCACTCCCGCCACCTTGCAGCTATCGGTGATGCCCCGTAGTGCTCAATCTATCACTGCTGTGGAGGATCCATCAATACGTATGCCTCATGCAAATATGTACTCGCGTTATGGCTTCAGTGGTACGCTGAATATTGAAGAGAGTTTTTATGATAATGTTCTTGTATTGTCACATCAGTCGCACCTCTTCTGCAATGCCATTACCGCGCAAAGAATACAGTTTGATATTAGCAACAGGGTGTCTGTTCGCTTCCTTAAATACCTACAGCTTCGACTCGATACCATCTTATTATATCAACCTGATCAAACAACAAAACTCCAGTACAGGCAGGAAGTGTTATTGGGGATCTTCTATGAGAAAAGGAAATGACGCGTTCAACATCCCTTTGAAAGAATTTGCAAAACGTTTTTAACGTCATTGGATTTAAAATTCTTATATTTTGAAGATCCCCGCCTGTTTGTAGGAAAGATTTATCTTTGGGAAATGGTTCGGGTAGATACTTTCCGCAAGCTGGCCTTAACTTTTGATGAGACTGCAGAAGCAACTCATTTTGAAGTTATATCCTTTAAGGTAAAAGGTAAAATATTTGCCACATTAAATCCTCCCCATCAACGCGGATGTGTGCGGCTGAGTCCGATCGATCAGGATGTTTTTTGCGCATTCGATCCTGATGTTATCTATAAGGTTCCCAATGCCTGGGCGAAATACGGCTGGACCAATATCAATTTGAAGAAGGTAAAGCGGGAAATGTTGCTGGATGCTCTTACAAGTGCTTATTGTACAGTCGCACCTCCCAGGCTTTCTAAAAAGTACATGTATTTATAAAATACACGAGGGGATTAAAAGAACAATTGGAGAAAATTCTCAAAAGCTTTTTTCTCAGTGGCTTTTATTTTTATATTTGATGCGAAGAAAATAAGCTATGAAAAGATTCCTATTTACGGTACTGTTGGTTTCTACTATGATGAACTGCAGCTTTGCTCAAACCAAAAGCAACACTAAACCGGTTGCAAATCCTAAAGCACCAACCTCAGGGGCCGTTAAACCAACACCTCCTCGTGACCTTCCTGCTCAAAAACCAAGCACCTCAAAACCTGAACCAGCTAAGCAACCTGGAGAAGAAGAGATGAGAAGGATTCAGGAAGAATACATGACGCCCGGTGAAAATCATGAAAGACTTGCAAAGGCTTCTGGCGAATGGAAGGAAGAAATTAAAATGTGGATGGCGCCGGGAACGGAACCAATGGTGAATCTGGCCAGCTGTACTGTCGAAATGATACTTGGCGGACGTTATCAGGAGTCGATACATCGTGGTGTTTTTAACGGAATGCCATTTGAAGGAAAAGGAGTTGTAGGTTATGATAATGCTGCCCGTAAATTTTATTCAACCTGGATTGATAATATGGGAACCGGAGTAATGTTCACTGAAGGGGTTTACGATGACAAGACCAATAGTGTAGTATATAAAGGTGAAATGATTGATCCGGTTACGAAAAAGGTTATAAAAATCCGGGAAGTAGTTTATTTTAAATCCGACACTGAGCAGTTATTCGAAATGTATACTACACCGAATGGTGGTGTGGAGTTTAAAAGCATGGAGATTAGAATGACTCGTTAGAATCACAAAGACTTAAAAAAGCAGGCCGGAAACGGCCTGCTTTTTTTTTAATAAAAAACCCTGTTATGACTTCGGAAGCAGTTAAAAAAAACACCCCGGCGCTCAGTTTTATTTTCGTTACCCTGCTGGTTGATATCATCGGTTTGGGTATTATTATTCCCGTTACTCCTGCGCTGATTCGTGAGCTGACTACCTGTACGATCAGTGAAGCTTCGCAGTATGGTGGATGGCTGATGTTTGCTTATGCTTTTATGCAATTCTTCTTTTCGCCAATCATCGGTGGTCTGAGTGATCGCTTTGGTCGTAGGCCGGTTTTATTGTTGTCGCTCTTTGGTTTTGGTTTAGATTATATTTTCCTGGCACTTGCTCCTTCTATTGCCTGGTTGTTTGTTGGCCGCATTCTCGCCGGAATTTTTGGTGCAAGTGTGACAACTGCAATGGCGTACATCGCTGATATTTCGACACCGGAAAAACGTGCACAAAATTTTGGAGTCATTGGTATGGCTTTCGGAATTGGTTTTATTATCGGTCCGGTTTTGGGTGGTTTGCTGGGACATTTTGGTTCGCGCGTACCATTCTATGCAGCAGCAGCACTTACATTACTGAATTGGTTGTATGGATTTTTTATCCTGCCGGAATCATTGGCGAGGGAAAATCGTCGTCCCTTTGACTGGAAACGTGCAAACCCTGTTGGATCATTACAACACTTGAAAAAATATCCGGTGGTGCTTGGTTTGGTCGCTAGCCTGATGTTAGTGTATGTTGCTGCACATGCGGTGCAGAGTAACTGGACCTACTTTACCATCGAACGCTTTAAGTGGAATGAGTCGATGATCGGGTATTCTTTAGGTATGGCCGGCCTATGCGTGGCGATTGTACAGGGTGGTTTGATTCGCATAATTAACCCGAAACTGGGTCCGAACCGTTCGGTATATGTTGGATTAATAATGTACACCATCGGACTGACCTTGTTTGCATTTAGCACCAAAGGGTGGATGATGTTCGCCTTTCTGATTCCTTATTGCCTGGGTGGAATTGCAGGTCCTTCGCTGCAAGGTATAATCTCGAATGCGGTACCGCCGAATGAACAAGGCGAATTACAGGGTGCATTGACAAGTCTGATCAGTATCACCAGTATTATCGGTCCGCCGTTGATGACGAATCTGTTCAGTTACTTTACCGGTCCATCTGCTCCTGTTTACTTTCCGGGTGCCTCTTTCTTAATGGGAGCTATTTTGATCGCGATCAGCGGTATACTTACATGGCGGAATTTATCCGGAAGATTTACGAAGTAATAATGATAACCTGATTGCTACTCAAGGATGCGAAAAGTTGTATTGATGTTGTGTTGCCTGACCTGCCTGCTGATAAATTCGGCTGCTGGCAATGTGCTGCGTAGCGGTTTCGATAAGAGAGAATATACCGACCTGTTGAAGATCTCCGGTCAGTTTATGGACTCTACGTTTAAGTTTAAACCATCAGCTCCGGAAAACTATACTCATCTTCGCCGAAGCCGCATCACCGGAATGGACAATTGCTGGGATTTGTGGATGCGCAATGATCGTGTAATGGTAATCAGTATTCGCGGTACTACGAGGAATTCTATCAGTTGGATAGAGAATTTTTATGCAGCAATGGTTCCGGCAAAAGGTCAGATTACCATTGATTCTAATTTTACTTTTTCGTATGATTTGGCAGCCAATCCACGTGCATCTGTTCATGTGGGATGGCTGATCGGCATGGCTTGTTTGTCGAAAGATATTTTACCTTGTATTGACTCCTGTTATGCAGCAGGTGTGCGGGATATTATTGTGAGTGGTCATAGTCAGGGCGGGGCGATTTCATTTCTCCTGACAGCCTATCTGCGGTCATTGCAAAGAACAAATCGTATAGCCGATAGCGTTAGTATCAAGACTTATTGTAGTGCTGCTCCTAAGCCGGGAAATATTTATTTCGCCTGCGATTATGAAGCTGCTACTGCCGGTGGATGGGCCTTTAATGTGATCAACTCCGCCGATTGGGTTCCCGAAACACCAATGAGTGTTCAGACAGTGGATGATATCAATACCACCAATCCATTCGTTGGAATGAACGATGCATTGAAACAGACGGGTTTTAAAACACGTGTGGCGGTGAAGTATATGTACAATAAAATGTCGAAACCAACACGGAAGTCGCAACAACGTTACGAGAAATATCTTGGTCGGATGGTTTCGAAGTACGTTCGCAAGGCTTTGCCGGGTTATAAGGCACCGGAGTATGTGCATTCCATGTACTATGTGCGTACCGGAAATACCATCGTATTACTGGCCAATGATGATTACTATGCGAAATTTCCCGATAGCCGTGAAAACGTTTTCATCCATCATATGTTTGATCCCTATCTTTACTTAACGGAGAAATTACCATGAGAAAATTTATCTACCTGCTCGTCGCTGCTTTAATGGCAACTGAATTGTCAGCCCAGACATTTCCTATGCCGGCTATCAATGGAGAAACACTGGATGGTAAAAAAATCGACAGTGCATATTTCCATGGCCAGCTGACCTTGATTAGCTTCTTTTATATCGGTTGTCCGCCATGTATGAAGGAAATTCCGGTGTTGAATAAACTAAAAGATCATTTTAAAAATTCACCCTTCAAGATTTTGGCCATCGCTCCTCATAGTCCTTCCGTGTTAAAACAATTTAATCAATCACCAGCCGGTACCCGCGAATCCATACGTTACGATATTCTTCCGGAATGCCCCGAAGATAATCTGCCGGGAACAGCACCGCGTTGCCATACGATTTCGAGATTGTTCGGCGTCAGTGCCTATCCCACAGCCGTGCTGATAAACAGGAAAGGAGAAATTCTCATGACGATAGAAGGTTTTCCAATGCGTGAGAATGATGCAGAAACGCTGGCCGAAATGATAAAGATGGTGGAAGGCTATCTGAATTGATAGTCGCAATTTTTCATTATTGTAATAAAGACTGCATACTCTTTTTTATTTCAATAATTCACGGCGTTCGGTTTTTTATTATGCAATTTATTGCTGATACTTATTAAAGAAGGTTTTCCTAACAAAAGTCATTTCATCCTTCAACACTTCACCATTCGGTTTGATGTAAGTCATAGGGAATATCCAGGTTAATCAGGTTCTTTATCCACCTTAAAATAATCTGAAAAAACCATTCTATGGAATCAACATTAGTGCACGATGATCTGATGGCGAAAGAAGTTATTGCAGATCCTCATACTTACTACAGACATTTGCGTGAATCAGATCCGGTATACTGGAACGATCGTTGGGGCGGCTGGGTGCTTACCGGCTATAAAAATGTAGTGGATGTTTTACGTGATGCCGACCGTTACTCAAGTGATCGCATGGGATTTCTCCAACAGGAATTGACACAGGAAGAACAGGAATCTATTGCGCCGATTTTCCGCATTTTATCGAGCTGGATGGTGTTTCGTGATCCTCCCGGACATACAGCACTCCGGATGTTGCTCAATAAACATTTCACACCGATGGCCATCGAGCGTTATCGTCCGATGGTGCGTAAAATTGTTCAGCGTCTCATCGATAAAATGATGGAGAAGAAGGAAGTGGATTTTATACGTGATTTCGCCTATGAAGTACCGATGACCGTTATTCTCGAATTGATCGGTGCGCCGGATCTTGATCGTGATAAAATAAAAGAATGGTCGGAGCAATTGGGTGTTTTCTTTTTTATCAAAGCCGATGAACCACGTCGCCGTGAAATAGCCTGTGAAGGAATTAACTCACTCGTAGATTATATCACACCGCTCATTGAACAGCGCCGTGAACGTCCGGGTATTGATCTGATCAGTTTGCTGGTTGCTGCAGAAGAAGCAGGCTCTATTACTGCGAATGATGTATTGGCTACTTGTGTGTTGCTGGTTTTCGGCGGACATGAAACTACTATGAACATGATTTCAAATGGTACACTTGCTTTCATGAATCATCCCGATCAATGGAAAAAACTGCAGGAAGATCCCTCTTTGTTGAAGAAGGCCGTAGAAGAAATGTTGCGGTATGATGGTTCTGTGAAAGCAACTGTTCGTTGGGCAAAAGTAGATACAGAGATTGGTGGTAAAAAAATAAAGGCCGGTGATCGTTTGCTCGTATCACTCAGTGGCGCGAACCGGGATCCGGATCAGTTTATAAATCCCGATCAGATGGATATCAACCGCGATCCGAATCTGCACGTAGCCTTTGCTCATGGTATTCACGTATGTTTGGGTGCTTCCCTTGCTCGCATGGAAGTGGAAGAATCCTTTGCCGGACTTGTGTCACGCATCAATGTGCCGGAATGGAGTGGAAATGGTGAGTTGAGTTATTATCCGAGTGTTGTACATCGTGCTATCCAGTATTTCCCAGTGAAAATTACACCTAAAAGCTAAGTATATGGGCAAACTGAAAGTAACGGTGAATCCTAACAAATGTGTCGGATCCCGTTTATGTATTCAATTTCTGCCGGAAGTTTTTGTCTTGAATGAAGAAGGACAATCGAAAGTAGTGAAGACAGATAACGTCGACGTAAAGGCTATCTTGTCTACAGCTGAACAGTGTCCCCAATGCGCTATTCGTGTAAAGGATATGGATACGGATGAAGTGCTTTTTCCACCTCCGGGAATGGAGTTTTAACAGATAAAATAGTCAATCTGCAACCTCTATTATGTGGTTACAGATTGACTATTTCCCTTTTTGTTTAGCAGCTTTTATGGAGTCCAGTTTAGCCTGATCATCACTCCCATGTATGATGGCTTTCGGAGCAATACTATCCTTTAAAACATCTGAAGTGTTTGTACTTCCGGTAGATCGGTTTTTACATCCGATAGAAAGAATAACAACACTAATGACTACTGATGCTAAGTTTTTTATGTAAGAGTGCTTTTTCATCGTTTATTACGGAGATTATATACGTTCCGGCAGAAAGCATGCCAGCATTGAAACTAAAACTATTCTCCCCTGCCTGCGCATTGCCGGTGAATAATTCTTTTACCAGTTTACCACTTTCGTCAGTTAATTGTACCCTTATTTTCATTTGTTGTGGCAGATTAAAGTAGATGGAAAAAATATCAATTGCAGGATTTGGATAAATGGTGGCCGGCATATTGTTATCAGCATTTGATAAACCTGTTCCGGAGGCATGCACTTCTGCTATCCAACTATCCCAGGTATTAGAGTTATTGCCGAACATACCCAACATCCAAACGGAGGGATTCGGACTATTATTCTTCCG
This sequence comes from Bacteroidia bacterium, assembly GCA_044341715.1. Lineage (GTDB taxonomy): Bacteria > Bacteroidota > Bacteroidia > AKYH767-A > OLB10 > JAJTFW01. The sequence goes on from JBIIRF010000023.1 coordinate 13,686, forward strand.
ACAAATTCCAGTGTAATCACCCCAGCGCTCTGTTGTGGTACTTGTAAAAGATACAAAACTCGAACTGCTATGCACAAGTACATCTGATGACCAACTCATATTATTATCACAATTTACTACTCTTATTTCAGGGAATATTGTGGAAGATG
>JBIIRF010000244.1:0-4373 GCA_044341715.1 Bacteroidia bacterium
ACGCATGGAGTGAAGGGCGACTTCCTTGCGCTGCTGGATACGGATAGCCCCGGCCGTTATAAAAAATTAAACGTTGTTTATCTGGAAGTGGATGATGTGCTGAAGGAATATAACGTGACAAAAATTACTGTCCAGGAACGGGAACGCACAGCGAAACTGCATCTTCAGGGTATTGAAGATATGACTACTGCTGAAAATTATCTGAAATGCCGTTTGTTTCTTCCGCTATCACAATTGCCTAAGCTTCGTGGAAAGAAATTTTACTTCCATGAAATTATTGGTTTTACAGTAGTGGATAAAGAAAGAGGTACCCTCGGACCAATCACTACCGTTTACGATCGTGCTGAACAACCTGTGATTGAATTCGACTTTCAGAATTGCAAAGTGCTTTTCCCTGTACATGATAAACTGATTACGAAAATTGACAGAGAAGCTCAGTTGTTTCATGTCCAGCTTCCGGAGGGATTGATCGATATCTACCTCGAAGAAAAATCCTGATTTATTTTACCAGGACAAATTCGTACTCTCCGTACTTCAGAAAATTAACCGATTTGTTTTCTTGTCCACACCCTTCACAAACAGGTGTAAGTTTAAGATTTCTATTGGCAGGTAATAAGGGAGTATACTTCATGGGCTTCACCATCATCTCTGCCATATTCACTTCAGCAGCAATGTATCGAACCACATCATACGCCATATAAGCCTGCAACAATGGATCAGCATGGTATGTATGGATAAAATCCTTGCGGAATGCAGCTACTTCAGGAGATTTAATATCGAAATAAGAACCTCCGTTGAACAAGATAGTTTCGTACTTCTTCAATAACATCGGATCAATGGATTCAAAAGTTTCCCACGCGGGCATACCCACTAAACGGATCGTCATGCCGCTATCTTCTTCCTTCAGTTTATTCAACAAAGAAGAAAGAAACGACTCATCGCTGGTAGGGATAATGAGAACATTCGGTTTCGATTTCGACAACTTTGTTTTTAATCCACTCCACCCTCCTTTCCAATTGAACTGAATGCAGGAACCCGGTTTGCCTTGCAGACTATCAATCACACCTGCAAACAATGAAGCAATATCATTTTCCTTTCGCTGCTCACGATAAACTGCGATCAGATTTGACGAAGAATTTCCTGCTGCAATATAGGCTGCTGTCTGGCGTATTTGAGTCAGGTTACTTGGAGTCACGAGGCGGAGATACGGATAGTTCTCCAGTGCCTGCGGATTCGTGCCTGTGAAAAGATATACCGGCTTCTTCCATCGCTGAGAAGCAACAGCAATCGTTTTGAAATACATCGGTGGTAAAAGAGAGATCACCGCATCTGCATTTCCGGCGTTGTAAATATTTAAACGGGTTACGGTACTTAACGAATCGTAACCTGCATCAACTACATTGTACACGATATTGCAATGCAAGGAAGAAAGTGTATCCTTTGCCAATTGTGCGCCTTCATAAAAATGTAATGCAGGCAAGGCATCCGGAATAATCAATGGATCTGTATCAGGTGTTGTATCGTTTTCAAAATGTTTTGTCAGTTGCAATGGCAAGAGCAAGGTAATATGGATGGTCTTAATCTGGACAACAGGAGCCACCACAGTATCCTTCACAACAGCCATTGTATCTGCAGATGGTGTTGTTACAACAGGTGCAGGAACATTGGTACCGGCAGTTTTACGCGAAGTACTGCATGCCGTAAACAGCCAGACAATGCTGCTGCAAAGAAACAAGAACAGAATCCGTTGTTGCATTTTTATTCCCATTCAATGGTTGCCGGTGGTTTCGAGCTGATATCATATACCACGCGATTTACACCTTTCACTTTATTGATGATTTCATTGGATACTTTACCGAGAAACTCATACGGAAGGTGACACCAATCTGCTGTCATACCATCCGTAGAACTCACAGCCCGCAAGGCGACCACATGCTCATAGGTACGTTCATCACCCATTACGCCTACGGAATTTACAGGTAGAAAAATAGAGCCGGCCTGCCATACTTTATCGTACAAACCGTGTTGTTTCAATCCATCAATATAAATCGCATCTACTTCCTGAATGATCCTCACTTTCTCTTCCGTAACATCTCCAAGAATACGAATACCCAAACCAGGACCCGGGAACGGATGGCGGTTTAGCAATTCATCCGGCATTCCCAATGCTTTACCTACGAGGCGTACTTCATCTTTAAACAAACTGCGCAATGGCTCTACCACTTTCAGTTTCATTTTTTCGGGGAGTCCACCCACATTGTGATGCGACTTAATGGTAGCCGAAGGACCTTTCACCGATACCGACTCAATCACATCCGGATAAATCGTTCCCTGTGCCAACCACTTCACATCTTTAATCTCGTGCGCTTTCTGATCAAACGTTTCGATAAAGACACGTCCGATGATTTTCCGTTTCTGCTCCGGTTCTGAAACACCTTTCAACTCACGGTAAAATTCCTTGCTGGCATCCACACCATGAATATTTAATCCATAGTGACGATAAGTCTCCAACACTTGTTCGTATTCGTTCTTCCGAAGCAATCCGTTGTTTACAAAAACACAATGCAGATTTTTACCGATAGCACGGTGCAGTAACATTGCTGCCACACCTGAATCAACGCCTCCGCTCAAACCAAGGATCACCTGATCATCGCCTAATTGTTTCTGCAACGAAGCAACTGTTTCGTCAATAAAAGAACCGGGTGTCCAGTCGCCTTTAAATCCGCAAACTTTATAAACGAAATTCTTAATGAAATTCTTTCCTTCCACACTATGCACCACCTCCGGATGAAACTGCAGTCCATAGGTATTTTCACCCTGAACATGATAAGCAGCCACTTTCACATCGGTAGTGCTGGCAATAATTTTAAATGAATCAGGAACCTCTGTGATCGAATCAGAATGCGACATCCACACCTGCGACTCTTCTGCCACATGATCCATGAACGCATCACTCCGCTCTTTCACCGTCAGCATAGCACGACCATACTCACGGGTATTGCTCGGCGATACTTTTCCACCACCTTGCTGAGCCATCAATTGCGCACCATAACAAACACCCAGCACCGGAAAACGGCCTCTCAAAGCAAGCGTATCGATACTTGGCGCATTCTCTTCCCGAACTGAGGCAGGTCCACCACTCAGGATGATCCCTTTAATGCCGTCATGAATTTCCGGAAGATGATTGAATGGATGAATTTCACAGTACACATTCAATTCACGCACCCTACGTGCAATCAGTTGGGTAAACTGTGAACCGAAGTCGATGATTAGCAAACTCTCATGCATAATGGAGGAAGGAAGTATTGATTGATCTATTGAAACGATGATCCGACAGTTGTCAGATACCGTTTACCATTTTGATTTTGCTTTAAATTTATCTTTACGACTGGAAGATGATCCTGACTTTTTATCTGCCGGACGAGTAGAAGAAGATTTTTTAGAAGGCTTGTCATCTTTCCATGGATCACGACTAAAGGACTTATCCCATCCTCCATCGAAACTCATTTCTTTACGACGTTCGCTGCTGCGTTCTCGGCGCGGACCTGCATCTCCCCCACGATCATTCCCTCTGCTTCCACCGCCGTAACCTCCGCGACCACCACGATTTCCACCGCGATCACCACCACGGTCACCACGATCTCCACCACGGTCACCACCGCCCGGTTTATCTCCACTCAGTTCAGTACGCACTTTACGATCCTGAAACATACTTCCATTCAAGGATTTCATCACTGCATCGATACGATCCGGCTCTACATCTACAAAAGAGTAAACACCTTTCACATCAATACGTCCGAAGATCGCCCCTTTCTCGCCGGTTGTGTCGCAAATGAAACGCAACAAACGTCCTTTATCCAAACCATCCTTCGATCCGATGCTGATAAACATACGATTGTGTTTATCACTGTAAGAGCGTCCACCACCGGTACTTTCACCGCGAGAAGCTTTCACCTCTGCATTCAGATCAGGAGCGTTTTTATAATACTCCAGGAATCGGTTGAACTCAATAGAAACGAAACGATGAATCAATGCATCGCGATCGAGTCCTTGCAGTTCATTGTAGATCGACTCCAGGTATGGTTCAATTTCTTTTTCATTGATTTCCACATCGTGAATTTTCTTCACCAGTTTCATCAATTGCTTTTCGCAAACTTCCATTCCGTTTGGAACAGTAAGCTGACGGAATTTCGTACCGGTAGATTTTTCAATCTGTCGAATACGGTTCAGGTCTTTCGAATGCACAATCGCAATCGACATTCCTGTTTTACCTGCACGCGCTGTACGTCCGCTTCGGTGCATATAGTTCTCCAGTTCATCCGGAAGATTGTAATGGATAACGTGTGTCACATCCTGTACGTCAATTCCACGGG